>DATADG010000143.1:0-6937 GCA_036258655.1 Gemmatimonadales bacterium
ACGGCCAGGACTGGACTCTGGGCCGTCATCCCCGTTCCCTCCAATGCCCAGAGCGATGCGGCACTGAAGCGGGCGATGAGCTGGGCAGCGTCAAAGGGTGTGACTGCCGTCGCCGATGTGGATGTACCATGGCATGAGGTCGCCGCCTTGAGACGAGCCCATGGGCGCGGTGCGCTCACTACGCGGGTGTCCGTGTACGTGCCGTTGTCAGATTGGCGCCTGATGGCAGATACTGTGCGCGCGCATGGGCCGGGTGACGAATGGCTCCGGGTGGCTGGCGTGAAGGGCTATGTCGATGGCTCGCTGGGCTCGACCACGGCCCTCTTCTACGAGCCCTACAATGATTCACCCGAGACTTCAGGGCTGATGGTGACTCCAGAGGATTCGCTGCGGTCTTGGATCGGTGGGGCCGACTCAGCCGGTTTGCAGGTGGTGGTGCACGCGATAGGGGAGCGCGCCAACGGATTGCTCCTCGAGATTTTCGACAGCGTGGCCCGGGCCCACGGCGCTCGAGACCGCCGTTTCCGCATCGAGCATGCGCAGCACCTCCGTCGGAGTGACATCGGGCGGATGGCGAAGACCGGGGTGATTGCGTCCATGCAGCCCTACCACGCCATCGACGACGGGCGCTGGGCCGAGAAACGAATCGGTCCGGAGCGGATCAAGACCACCTACGCCTTCCGCTCGCTGCTCGATGCCGGCGCCCGCTTGGCCTTTGGGTCTGACTGGACGGTAGCTCCGCTCGATCCGATTTTCGGGATCTACGCCGCCGTCACCCGGAGGACACTCGATGGCAAGCATCCGGGTGGCTGGGTTCCGGGTGAAAAGATCACCGTCGAAGAGTCGCTCCGAGCGTACACCGCCGGGAACGCCTATGGTATGTACGCCGAGAACACGCTGGGCAGGCTGACCCCGGGATATCTGGCTGACCTGGTGGTTCTGGATCGAGATCTGACCCGCATTCCGCCCCAAGCCATAGAAGACGCAGCGGTCCTGGTTACTGTGGTCGCGGGTAAGGTGGTGTACTCCAAGCAGTAACAAACATTGGTCGCGTGTTAGCAGTTGCTACTCCTATACGGCTACTTGACCGCTTTGCACTCCGCTGGCGATCTTCTGCCTCCATCCCCAAACACAACCCAGCTCTTTCTGGCACCCGTACATGGGCTTGACCAGTCTGTGCGGTATGGAGGAAATCCATGGCGGTAGCTTTGCGCGCGTTCTCGGCATTTCGGGTGCTGGCGGTAGCATCGGGTATGGTGGTAGGGCTGGGATGCTCCACCGATGCAGTGGCGCAAGCGGGCTCTGCAGGAGTACCAGGACATGCGGGAAACGCCGTCTCAGCCGCCTCATATGAAGAGCGCTACGCCGAAGTCGTGAGAAGCCCGGAAAAAGCGAATCTGCTGGCAGCCGTCGAGGGCCTGGTAATCGAGCGGGATGTGGCACGCTTCGTTTTCGAGAGCGGTCACTTCTACCTGCTGACTTCAGTCGGCGGACGTGTAAGAGGTGCCGTGTTTCTGGGTCGTGGCACCTTCAACTTCACCCCTCCCAGCGCCATCGAACAGGAACGGTTGGCTCGATTCCAGAAAACGCGATCGCTCGCGGCGCCGTTCTCGAGCGTGGTCCTGATGTTTGCTGACAGCACCCTTGCCGAGCTGCAGGGGAAGCTCGCCTTCCGCAGCGGTGAGGCGCCGCTGGAGGTACGGCAGCGTTTCAAGGATGCGCTGGAATACATCGGAGAGGAGGACAGCCAGTCGCTCGATCCGGATTTTATGAGCGCGTTCCTGAACGACCGGTCCAGTGGGGTCTTCTATGCCGCAGTGGGAACTACCAGTGGCTCCCCGCTCATGTTCATGCTCAACCCCCACGAAATAGAAGCTGTGAGCCTGAGTCAGAAGGTCAGCCGCTATACCTGGTCTCGGCGATCTGAAGTGATCTCAAAGTTTCCGACCGGCCGGCAGATGCGGAGCCGGCAGATCACCGGTGAGCGGGTCAATGACGCTATCATCCGGCATTATCGGATCGAGACTTGGCTCAAGCAGACCGGTTCGGGAGACCTGGGTTTCGCCGCTGCGGCCGAGCTCGACATCACTGCCCCCGCGCCGGTAGGACCATGGATCGCATTCAGTCTGTTCGAGAAGCTGCGGGTCGACTCTGCCCTGTGGGAGAACGGGGGACCGGCAACGGTGTTCAAAGGGAAGGACGCCAGCCTGCTCTGGGTGAGACTGCCTGGGCAGTTGGCGGCGGGTGAGTCCCGAAAGCTCAAACTGTACTATCGCGGGGACTTGATCGACCGGTACGACGACTTCTTCTTCATCAAGTCATCCGCTCAATGGTATCCTCGCCCACTGGAGGGCAGGAGTCTCGCCACGTTCGACCTCACGTTCCACAGCCCGAAGGGGAAGATGCTTGCAAGTGTGGGTGAGCGGGTCGAATCCTCAGTATCAGGCCAGACGGAGACCACCCGCTGGGTCAGCGCTCAGCCGATCCGTAACGCTTCTTTCAACCTCGGGTTATTCAAGGACTACCGGATCGAGGAAGAAGGCATTCCACCGGTAACCGTGCTGGTGTCGGAAGACGCCCACCGAAGGATCGGATACCTCCGTCAGAAGAACATGAAGGAAGTTGTCGGGGCCGACATGGCGAAGAGCCTGCGATTTTTCCAGCACACCTACGGGCAGGTGCCGGTCAAGCAGTTCTTTGCCACCGAGATTCCATGGGGCCACGGCGAGGCCTTTCCCGGACTGGTTCACCTCTCTTGGGTGACCTTTCACCAGACCGATCAGGAAGGGCTGGATGAACTGTTCCGGGCCCACGAGGTTGCGCACCAGTGGTGGGGCATCGGCGTCGACTTCGCGAGTTACCATGACCAGTGGCTCAGCGAAGGCTTTGCCACCTTTTCGGGTTTGTGGTACCTCCAGACGGTTCGTAAGAACAACGAGAAGTACTTCCGGTTTTTGCAGCGGTGGCGGAACGACATGCTGGTGAACCGAGAAGAGCGGGCGCCGATCTGGCTGGGCTATCGGACCTACTCCTCAAAGGACGACACGGGCTATGGTGTCATGGTGTATAACAAGGGCGCCTGGGTGCTGCACATGCTGCGCATCTTGATGCTTGATCTCAAGACGATGAACGAGGATCGCTTTACTGAAATCATGCGCGATTTCTACCGCAGCTATCAGGGGAAGCGTGCGTCCACCGACGATTTCCGGGAAGTGGCCGAGCGGCATGCCGGAGCCGATCTCGGCTGGTTCTTCGATCAGTGGGTCTATGGCACCGAGATCCCTGCGTATCGCGTGACGTATCGGACCGAGCAGGCCGGCGTCGGACAATTCCGCGTCAAGCTCCAGGTCCTCCAGGAAAATGTGTCCGAGCAATTTCTGGCGTACGTACCTATCACCCTCGATTTGGGGCAGGACAGGGTTGCGCGGTTCCGGGTCAAGGTGCAAGGGCCCAAATCGGAGATCGAGCTCCCGCTCCTCCCGGCCAGTCCTAAGTCTCTCCGCTTCAACGATCTGGAAGGAGTGCTGGCAGAGGTGAAATCGGTGGACCGACAGAGCTGACTCGCCTGCGCGTGCGGCAATCTGGTCCGCCAGTTCAGTCGCAGGCTATCTTTCCACAACTTTCGCACGCCCGCTCACCTGACACACGAGCCCATGGCCACACGAACTCCTAGTCGCTCCAAGAGCACTACCGCAAAGCTGGAGAAGGCGGAGCTGCTTGATATCTATCGTCTCATGCTGCTCGCCCGGCGGCTCGACGACAAGGAGATCCAGCTCAAGCGACAGAACAAGATCTTCTTCCAGATCTCCGGCGCCGGTCATGAGGCTGTGCTGGCCGCAGCCTCCAAGGTTTTTCGCCCTTCCTATGACTGGTTCTATACCTACTACCGGGATCGTGCTCTCTGTCTAGGGCTCGGCATGACGGCGACGGAGCAGCTCCTGTCCGCAGTTGGGGCAGCTGATGACCCCAACTCCGGCGGTCGGCAGATGCCATCGCACTGGGGACACAAAAAGCTCAATATCGTGAGCGCATCCAGCCCCACTGGCACCCAGTTTCTTCAGGCGGTCGGCTGTGCCGAAGCCTGGCTCCGATACACCGCCATCGACGGCATTCCGGACAAGGACCAGCTCATTCGAGGCGACGAAGTGGTGCTCTGCACCACGGGTGACGGCACCACCAGCGAAGGGGAGTTCTGGGAAGCTCTCAGCACGGCAACCAATCTCAAGCTTCCGGTCGTCTTTCTGGTAGAAGACAACGGCTACGCGATTTCGGTCCCGGTCGAGGTAAACACGCCTGGAGGGTCGATCTCCAAACTGCTCACCGGGTTCCCCGGCCTCTTCATTGAGGAAGTGGATGGGTGTGACGTAATGGCCTCGTACGAGGTGCTGACCAGGGCGGTCGAGTACGCGCGGGAGCGGAAAGGTCCCGCGCTGGTGCACGCCCACGTCATTCGGCCCTACAGTCACTCCCTTTCAGACGATGAGGTGCACTA
This sequence comes from Gemmatimonadales bacterium, assembly GCA_036258655.1. Taxonomy (GTDB): domain Bacteria; phylum Gemmatimonadota; class Gemmatimonadetes; order Gemmatimonadales; family GWC2-71-9; genus CAVVWJ01. The sequence continues at coordinate 4,493 of DATADG010000143.1, forward strand.
CCGGCCCCCTGCAGAACGGCAGGCCGACGCGGAAAAGGACCCCTTGGTCCGCTTCCCCAAACAACTCTTGGAGCAGAAGATCGCGAGCCAGGCAGAGCTGGACGATGTGGTCCGCTGGGCCGAAGAGGAGGTCCGAGTAGCGGCTGAGGTGGCGCTCGCCTCCCCGCAGCCGGCACCGGATACGATCTATCGGTTCGTATACTCCCCTGACGTCGATCCTACTTCCGAGCAGTTCGATACCGAAGACGATCCCCACTTCGTCGGCGACCCCACGACGATGGTCGATCTGCTCAACATCTGCCTGCGAGACGAGATGGCGCGCGATCCGCGCATTCTGGTCTTTGGAGAAGATGTCGCCGATTGCAGCCGGGAGCAGAACCTGCGCGACGTGAAGGGGAAGGGTGGCGTGTTCAAGGTGACGTGGGGTCTGCAGCGGGCCTTCGGTGGAGACCGGGTCTACAACTCGCCGTTGGCAGAGGCCAACATCATTGGCCGCGCCATCGGGCTGGCGCCCCGAGGACTCAAGCCGGTGGTCGAGATTCAGTTCTTCGACTACATCTGGCCGGCATACATGCAGCTCCGCAACGAGCTTGCGCTCATGCGGTGGCGCTCGAATAACGCCTTCTCGTCACCGGTGGTCGTTCGCGTCACCTATGGCGGCTACCTCAAGGGCGGATCGGTGTACCACTCGCAGACTGGTGCGGCGGTCTTCACTGGTGTGCCCGGACTGCGAGTGGTCTGCCCTTCCACCCCGCTCGACGCAAATGGGCTGCTGCGGACTGCCATCCGCTGTGATGATCCGGTGCTCTTTCTGGAGCACAAGCACCTCTATCGTCAGACCTATAACAAGGCTCCTAATCCGGGGCCGAATTTCATGATCCCGTTCGGGAAGGCAAAGGTGGTCAGGCCCGGCAGCGACTTGACGGTGGTTACTTATGGGGCTGTGGTGCAGCGGACACTAATGGCGGCCAAGGCAATGGAGGATCAGCACGGAGTGAGCGTAGAGGTAATCGATCTCCGCTCGCTCTCGCCGGTGGATTGGGATACGATCTACGGGTCGGTACGGAAGACCAACCGAGTGATCGTTGCGTATGAGGACTCGATGTCCTGGGGATATGGCGCCGAGATCGCTGCCCGGATTGCCGACGAAACGTTCGCCTATCTCGACGCGCCGGTGAAGCGCGTGGCCTCAACCGATACGTTCGTCGCGTACGCTCCCGAGCTGGAGGACGTAATCCTGCCCCAGGTCGAGGACCTGAGGCAAGCGATGGAGCAGATTCTGGCCTTTTGAACTCGGGCCTTCGCTACGCGGGGTGGCAGCCCGAGAGACTGCGACACGAAACAAAGACCGTGGCCCTGACTTCTGAGGGCCCCGGTGCCATTTCGGCTTGCGGCGGTCGTGCCGCCTCTCCGCGGATTACCCGCGGCTGTGCTCAGGTTATGTGATTGCTGTTGAGCAACAGGCAGTGAGCTCGTTCCATTGCTAGGCACGCGCTTCGGAAGTTCACCTGGCGCGTACCGCTGCTCCTCCCTTCATGCGGAGTGCGCTCTATCAGTAAAAAATTGGAACTCATCTGTCAATCCCGACAGCACTGCGACTTCATTTCATCACTTCTCGGATCTCACCGGCCGCGGCGATCGCATTATCTACATCCCGAGATAGTGACTTCGCCTGTTGGGTCGCCTGGGTGAGGTCGCCGAGCACCGCGGCGACCCCGGCAGAGCGAAGCCGCAGCAGATCGAATCGCACGTTCTGCATAGCCAGCACGCAGGATTCCAGGTGACTGGCCACCTGGCTCCGCCGCCCCCGCAGATCCGAAATCGACTGGCGTTGGCGCTCCAGTAGTCGTAGCCGGCGGTCGCGCTCAGGATCGTCAGGCTCTCGCGAGATCCCCGCAATCCGCTCATCAATGGCTGCCAGTTCCTGGCTGTCGAGATTGGAATCCATTGCGTGCAGCGTCCGGGCGAGATCGGTGGCACGGGCGTACAGAGCGTCGGCTGTCTGCTGAACGTCGGGCAGGAGCTTCCGCTCAGACGCGGGGAGTTTGGCCAACAACTTCATGATGGCCAGCCTATCCCCATGGACCTGCATGATCGCCGGAAGGTGTGCTCCGAAGTCTTCCGTCCTGGGTGGCGGGATCTGCCGGGCAGTCTTGCCCTTGAGCAGAGTGGTCTCCACCGCATCCGGGGCAGGCGGGCGACTGAACACATCGCGCCAACTGTAGCCCGACTGCCAGAGGGTGGCGTAGTTCTTCAGCAGCCCGATCCCCATTCCAAACATCGGGAACAGGAACCACGGCTGCTCGATGCCGGTGGCGATATTGATCCCGAAGCAGCCGGTGCTGACCGCGGCCCAGCTGGCGAATTGGCCCCGCACTTTTTGAACGATCTTGGGCTCACCGGTGTCGCGAGGCGCTTCGCGACGCGGGTCAGCGGGTCGCCGGG
>DATADG010000144.1:0-4503 GCA_036258655.1 Gemmatimonadales bacterium
TGGTCGAGGGGGCAGCCTTGACCCTTGTCGGCGCCATCCTCGGCATCGGCCTTGGCCTCGCTACCGCTCGATACCTCGATAGCATACTTACCAGCTTTCCCGGTTTGCCAGCCGCATTCTCATTCTTTGTCCCCCGGACGAATACGCTTACGACTGCTGCAGTAGCTCTCGTTCTTACCGGCTGCCTGGCGGCACTCTATCCCGCTTGGCTGGCTGCCCGCGCGCCCACCGCTGCCACGCTCCGCGCCGAGGCAACATGAGTCGACCAGTGCTGGTAGCTCGTGAGCTGTTCAAGGATTACCCGATGAATGGCGAGGCCGTCCACGCGGTTTGTGGCGTATCGCTCACAGTGGATTCGGGAGAATACGTGGCTATAGCCGGACCGTCCGGAAGCGGCAAGTCTACGTTGCTGCAGCTGATCGGTGGGATCGATACCCCGACTTCGGGCACGGTAGAGATTCTGGGCACAGCGCTCCACTCACTGTCCGACCGGGAGCTCACCAGGCTTCGGCTTACACGACTCGGCTTCGTATTCCAGCGATTTCATCTCCTGCCCGTCCTCACCGCACGAGAAAACGTCGAACTGCCAATGGCCGAGGCCGGCCTGCCGCGCGGGTTGAGGCAGCTCCGTTCAGCCGAGCTGCTCGATTATGTTGGGTTAAAGCATCGGGCCGAGCACCGTGCTACCCAGCTCTCCGGTGGCGAGATGCAGCGGGTCGCAATTGCGCGCGCCCTTGCCAACCGGCCCGCGCTTCTCCTCGCGGACGAACCCACCGGTGAGCTCGATGCTGCCACCGGTCAGGAGATCCTCCAGCTCTTCCAGCGCCTGCATCGAGACGGAACGACTCTCGTTGTCGTCACCCACGACGAACGCCTGGCCGAGCAGGCAGACCGGGTCGTTCACATGCTGGATGGCCGCATCCAGTCCGATTCTCCGCAAGACGCTGCTGTCCCGCTGACCTCCTTTCCCCGCTCATCTTCGTGCTAACCACTCTCGCCTTCCGGCATTTGCTGGTCCGCAAGGTCCGATCCCTCTTCCTGCTCCTGGGATTCTCGATCGGTGTGGGCGTCATGATCGTGTTGCTCTCGGTCGGCGAAGCGATGCTGGAACAATCCCGTGACGTGTCGCTGGTAGGCGGCGGCGAGATCACGGTCCTTCCGCTTGGCATCGATGTGGAGGCGATGCGCACGGGTGGAATCGGCGGGCTGTTCTTTGGGATCGACCGGGCCCGGTTTGTTACCCGTCAGGCACTCGGGGGACCAAGGCATGGAGACCTGATTCGAGCAGTGTCTCCGGTCATCGAAGGAAAGCTTCTGTATCTGCGGCGCGGCGATCGTCTGGTACCGGTTCGGGCCGGAGGCGAGATTCCCAGCCGTGCGGCCGCGGTCGGATCGGGTCTCGACGTGGTTTCCGGCGAGTGGAAAGACTCAGGTGCTGACTCGGCCTACTTTGCTCCGACCCCACAGCAGCTGTATGACCAGCTCGATCGATTCCACCTGCCGGCCAGCCCCGATTCCACTTGGGGAGAGTGGCACTACTTCAATATCGTGGTATCGCCACATGAGTGGTGGTATATCACCTACTTGATCGGCGGCCTTGTTGGGGTGAAGGATTCCGCTCCGGGGTCAGGACGGTGGGGCGGTCAACTGCTGGTGACCCATCGCCGGCCCGACGGGAGATACGAACGGTTCCTGAGTAACGAGCGGGCGTCCAGCATTCAATTCGATACCTCCCGAGCCGACATCCGCATCGGTGGCAGCTCGGTCCAGCAACGTGACGGCAAATACCGGCTGCGGGGCACGGCGAATGGAAATGCCGGTGCCGCGCGCATCGAAGTCGATCTGATCCCGGCGCCGAACCGTTATTTCCCGCCAGTCGAGTTGAGGGACGACGAATTTCTCTCGGGGTATGTCGTTCCCGGATTGGTCGCCAGCGCATCGGGAAGAATCTGCGTGGCCCGCCGGTGTCGCGACTTCAGTGAGGTGCCCGCCTATCACGACCACAACTGGGGAGTTTGGCGGAATGTCACCTGGGAATGGGGAGCAGCGCAGGGCCGCAGGCTGGCCATCTTGTACGGAGGCGTGTACGGCCCGGAACGCGCCACCGCGAACACAGCCATCCGCTCCCCGTTCTTTCTGGCAGCTGTGGACTCGCTGGGTGTGAAGCAGGTGCTCCGGTTCGATCGCATAGAGTATCAGGGATCGCGGTCGGCAAAGGGAACCGGGAGCTTTGACTCACCTCGGCAGTTCGATCTTCAGGCAGTTCGAGAGCGTGATACGCTGAGACTTCACGTCGTGGTTGAGGATGCGCTCGGCACCGAGCTGGAGAGCAACGGATTTCGACGAGGATTCCTGCAGATGCGGGGCCGGTTCACCCTCTCGGCACGGCTTCTCGGTCAATCGATCGCAGATTCGGGTAAGGGATTCTTCGAGACGTACGTGACACCTCGGTAGACCGAACTAGCTCGGCTCACTCCCGGTATTTGCCGGGTTCGAGCAAGCCGTTTCTTCCGCCGTGCCACGCCGCATCACTGGCTCCTCTACAAGCCAAGTGTCAGGGATAGACCGGCCGATCGGTAGCGGAACGCGCCGGTCGTGGAGCTGACGGCGCTGTTAGTAATCAGCCCAAACAGCTCGAGCCGGTTCCCGATTCCCCAGCGGGTGCCGACCCGCCCGTCAATGTGCCACTCGGTTTGCGCTGCCCCTCGCTCTCCCACCTGCTGAGCACCGAGTCCGCCGCTTACTGCCGCCAGCCACGAACGACTCTCGTAATGGTAGCCGGCGACACCCTCCAGAACTGAGAACCTGTCCGGCGAAAAGTATCCCACAACACGCCTCTCGAAGCTTAGCGTCCGCCCAAAAACTCCGACGAACATCCTCCGACCGACTCTCTGATTGAGTCCCCCAGAAAAGCTGGTGCGTCGGTTCCCATCACTCAGCCAGAGCGCGCCGGCGCCGCCGTGGACGGTTAGTCGGTTTGTGGGCCGGACATCGATGTTCCCCTCCAGGGACTCGAAGTCCAGTTCCCGCTCGAACAAGCCGGCTATTTCATCGAAAGGTTGGCGAGCATATCCAACTCCCAGTCCAAAACGCGGAACTGGTCGGTAGCTGAGGCGGGCGCGATAAGTGGCGGCTGTTCGGGGAGGAGCGATCTCAGGGTCCAGTCGGCGCGCCCCTCCTCCAGCGGAGGCGAGCAGAGGTCCGGCCTTGATCGAGAGTCCGGCCTCAGCTCCGACTCTCGTTGCCGCCAAGGCGGGATCGCTGGTCTCAAGAGCGTTCACGGACCCGAACAGCCCAACTCCACCGCCCAACACGGCGTTACCGGTGAGGGTCTGCCAAAAGCTGGTGTTCTCGTCCGAATCGTTGCTCCAGTACGCCGAAGATTCGATTGAGGGTCGCGTGGCTGCGCGGGCCGAGTGGAGGAGCTCTCGGGCAGACTTGTGGGTCGAATCAATGGCGAGGACGTAGCTCGCCTGCCGACCCGCCGCTGCCTGCCGTCCCTGCCAGAGATACACGTAACCCAGGCCGACCCGCGCTTCTAGATCTCGTGAATTCCGCGCGAGCAATCGCCGATACTCCTCTTCGGCGATGGCCAGATCGCCGGCCCAGGCAGTTACCTGTGCTCCGCCCAGTAATGCGTCCCGGTCGGTGGAGTCGGTTGCAGCCAGCCGCTGGTAGGTGGAGCGCGCCTGCTCCAGTCGACCAGCCCACGCCAGAGTGCGAGCCCGGCCGAGTGCAGCCTCGCGCAGACCTGGGTTTTTGACCAGCAAGCTATCGTACTGCCGGAGAGCTGCATCGTACTGTTCGTCCCAGGCCAGGACCCTCGCCTGAATGAGTCTGATCTCGGGATCTACAGGATCAGCTTCGCGAGCACGGCGAATGAAGACCAGCGCGGAGTCCAGTTTCCCTTGCCATGACAGAAGCACGCCGAGTCTGAGATTGGCTCGAACGTCTCGGGGATCTCGTGCCAGTACCTGCTGGTATGCTGCGCGTGCCGCTTCATAGCGGCCCTGAGACCAGGCCTGGTCTGCCTCCGGCGCCTGGGCCGAGAGCTGGACGGAGCTGAGCAGCCCGATCAGAGCCAGCAAAAGCGCATGTCCTCTCTTGTCAGAGCGCGTTTTGCACGGCCTTGCTTGAAGAGGTTTGGCCTCCAGCCGGCTGCGGCACTGCAATCCTGTCTCGGTCAATGGGTTGCCTCTCCGAAGCGGGAGGGCAAAGCGGGGAACAGAAGTTGCCTTGCAAGTTTGGAGCCCACCTTACCCCCAGGCGCGCTGGACCGATGATCTCCTTGGAGACTTTCCGGCATGGTCCCTGTCGTTTCTCTGGAACCGCTAAGAAACGCGGTGCTCGTGCTGGCCGGAGCAGTCCTCCTTCTGGCGCTGCTCATTCTGCTTCAACGAGGATTCGCTCTGCTCAGGGGCAACCGTGCCAGGCGACGGGAGCCGATCCTGACGAGGCTCATATACCAGGCGGTGCAAAGCACGCCCGTTAACGCGCAACGCC
>DATADG010000145.1:0-1610 GCA_036258655.1 Gemmatimonadales bacterium
CCTGCGGTACATGACCTCAGTCACTGCCGAAGGTGAACGCCGTGTGGTGTTTCGGTATTCCCAGGTGTATCCGGAGCAGTTCTACGATGCGACCTTTCACGCGGCACCGCTCCCGGCCCATCTCCTCGACACCATTCCACCCGAGGCCCTGGCCCGCTCGTCGTTTGTCAGCCGGCCCGTGGGGAGCGGTCCTTACCGACTGGTCCGGAGCGTGCCGGGACAGTTCGTGGAGCTCGCGGCCAACGAGCGCTTTTTCCTTGGGAAGCCCGAGATCCAGCGGGTCTTCATTCAGGTAGCAGCCGATCCGAATGCCCGGCTCAACATGTTGATGAGCGGGCAGGCGGACGCCATGGATAACGTGGTCCCTCCCCTGGAAAATCTGAAACGTCTACGAACTGACGCGAGCCTGCGGCTGATCCCGGTGCCGTCTCCGGCTGTCGGCTACCTGCTGTTCAACCAGAGGGACCCAGGGGATACGACACGGCCGCACCCGATCCTCTCCGATATCCGCATCCGCCGCGCGATCACTCTGGGAGTCGACCGCCAGTTGATGATCAAAGCGGTGTTCGGCACCTATGCCGAAGTTCCGTATGGACCGGTCTCACCCCTCCTCTGGATCCGGCACGGCTCGCCCAAAGCGGAACGGCACAATCCGGCGGAGGCGCGGCGGCTCCTGGCCGAGGCGGGCTGGAAGGATTCGAACGAAGACGGCATTCTCGACCGGGATGGCCGCTCGCTGACACTCGCGTTGTTGCTTCCCAACACGAGCGCCATCCGCCGTCAGTTCTCGCTGCTGGTTCAGGAGCAGATGCGGCAGATGGGAATAGATCTGCAGCTGCAGCAGATGGAATTTCCGGTCTGGATCGAGCGTCGCAATGCCGGAAGGTTTGATCTCGACTTCACTGCGGTCAACCAGGATCCCTCACCGTCAGGGCTGACCCAGGGCTGGAGCTGTGGTGGAGGCACCAACGTGGCGAAGTATTGCAATCCTCGAGTCGATTCGCTGCTCTCCCGGGCAGTGCTTGGCACCGACGAGGACCCGCTTCGCGCCTGGGTCGCGGTCCTTCGGCAGATCGAAGCCGACGCACCGGCCGTCTTCCTCTATGCCCCGTCGTACGTCTACGCGGTCCGGAATCGGTTCCGCAACATCGCGATCAGCCCTGCCTCTTCATGGCAGCTCCTGGGAGAATGGAAGGTGGCGAACTGAGAAGCTGGATGCTCCGCCGCCTGGCGGAGTCGGCCGTCACCTTTGCCCTTGCGCTCACGATTGTCTTTTTTCTCATGCGGGTCGCCCCCGGCGACCCCCTGGCCAGGGTGTTCGAAGCCCGAGCCTTGTCGGGAGCCGAAGTTGCAGCACTGCGAAGTCGCTACGGCCTGGATCAGCCGCTCACCACACAATTTCAATCATTTGTCGGCGGCCTGGTGGGGGGAGACCTGGGGGTCTCGATCGAGTATGGCCGTCCCGTAACCTCGCTTCTGGCCGAACGGCTCCCGCCCACCCTGTTGCTCGGCAGCAGTGTCCTGCTGCTCAATTTTTCCTTCGGACTGTGGCTCGGCGTTCGCCAGGCTGTGCGGCGGGGAAGGCGAGAGGATCGTTGGCTGACCACGCT
>DATADG010000146.1:0-6122 GCA_036258655.1 Gemmatimonadales bacterium
GGGGTCCGGTGTGCGGACACCACTCTGGTCTCGTGCTCTACGCCTAATTCCGTAAGACGGCGGGCTGCATGTTGCATGATCTCCCAGTCGGAGTCGCTCCCCATCACGATACCGACCAGGGGCTGAGCCATGGGTCAGACGGTGGCTCGAGTCCGGTCCATCGTCCCCCGGGCAGCCAGCGCCGCTTGAGCCGCGGCCAGACGCGCGATCGGCACCCGGAACGGAGAACAGGAGACGTAGTTCATCCCCAGCCGGTCACAGAACGCTACGGCCGAAGGGTCGCCGCCGTGTTCACCGCAGATTCCAAGCTTGAGATCCGGCCGGGTCTTGCGCCCCAGATCGCACGCCATCGATATCAGCTTGCCGACCCCGGCCTGGTCCAGCACCTGAAACGGGTCGTCCTCGATCACGCCGGTCTCGAGGTAATACGGCAGAAACCGTCCGGCATCATCCCGCGATAGTCCCCAGGTGGTCTGGGTAAGGTCGTTCGTGCCGAACGAGAAGAACTGAGCCTCTCGGGCCAGCTCGTCGGCGGTGAGCGCCGCCCGGGGCAGCTCGATCATGGTACCGAGCAGATACGGCACCGTGATCTGCCGTTCCTGAAAGACTTCTTCCGCCACCTGCCGCACGATCAACGCCTCCTTGCGGAACTCAACCACGGTGGCGGTGAAGGGGATCATTACCTCCGGCATGACCCGCCCCTTACGTAGAGCGACCGTACAGGCGGCTTCGAAAATCGCCCGCACCTGCATGGCCGTGATCTCGGGATAGATGATGCCCAGGCGGCAACCCCGAAGCCCAAGCATGGGGTTCACCTCGTGCAGGCGTTCGACGATGTTTTCGAGGACCCTGAACTCCAGCTTCAACTCCCGGGCAAGCGCCTCGATCTCGCCCCGCTCCTTGGGAAGAAACTCATGCAGGGGCGGGTCGAGCAGCCGGATGGTCACTGGGTATCCTTCCATCGCCCGGAAGATGGCCTCGAAGTCGCCCCGTTGCATGGGCAGCAGCTTGGCCAAGGCCTGCTTCCGCCCGGTGGCATCTTGCGCCACGATCATTTCACGCATGGCCACCAGCCGGTCTCCCTCGAAAAACATGTGCTCGGTCCGACAGAGCCCAATGCCTTCCGCACCGAAGTCGCGCCCCCGGTGGGCATCGGCAGGCGTGTCGGCATTCACCCGCACCCGCAGCTGCATGATCCGGTCGGCCCATTTCATGAGCCGGGTAAAGTTGCCGCTCAGCTCTGGCGCGATCAGCGCAGCCTGCCCAGCGAAAACCTTGCCGCTGCTGCCATCGACCGTAATCCACTCCCCCTCACCGATGCTTCTGCCGTTCACGGAAAAGCGAGCGGATTTTTCGTCGACCTGAAGCGCCTGCGCCCCAGCCACACACGGTTTTCCCATGCCCCGGGCCACAACCGCTGCGTGGGACGTCATCCCTCCCCTCGCGGTGAGGATCGCCTTGGCAGTGACCATGCCGTGAAAATCCTCGGGTGAGGTTTCCCGGCGAACCAGGATTACGGATTGACCAGCCCGTCCGAGCCGCTCCGCCTGATCGGCGTCGAAGACCACCGTTCCGCAGGCTGCGCCGGGGGACGCAGGAAGTCCTGTCGTCAGAAGATCCAGGCGGCTGTTGGGATCGATGGTTGGATGTAGTAATTGGTTCAAATCGTTGGGCGGGATCCGAGCCACGGCTTCCTGCTCGGTGATGACTCCTTCATCGACCATGTCACACGCGATGCGCACAGCCGCGTGTCCCGAGCGCTGCGCGCGCCTGGTCTGCAGCATGTAGAGCTTGCCCCGCTCGATCGTGAACTCCATGTCCTGCACGTCGCGGAAGTGACGCTCCAGAGTTCTCGCTACCCGCTCCAGCTCCTGGTAAGCATTCGGGAGCCGTTCCTTGAGCGTGCTGATGGGGAGCGGTGTCCTCGTGCCGGACACCACGTCTTCTCCCTGAGCATTGAGCAGGTACTCGCCGTACAGGCGCTGCTCGCCGGTCGACGGATCCCGGCTGAACGCCACGCCTGTCCCGGAATCCTCTCCCAGGTTGCCGAAGACCATGGCGACGATGTTCACTGCCGTTCCCATCGAATCGGGAATGTCGTGCAGCTTGCGGTAATCGATTGCGCGCCGAGTGTTCCAGCTCTCGAACACCGCGGCGATGGCGCCCCAGAGTTGATCCAGCGGCTCATCCGGAAACTCGCGCCCGGTCTCGGCGCGCACATGGTCCTTGAACCGGCGAACGATGGCCTGCATTTCCTCGACAGGCAGATCGATATCGCGCTCCACGCCACAGCGGTGCTTCTGTTCCTCCAGAATTTGCTCGAAGGGACGCTTGGGAAGCTCGTACACGACGCTCCCGTACATCTGCACGAACCGGCGGTAGGAATCCCACGCGAACCGAGGGTTGCCGCTCTGCCGGGCCAACCCTTCGACCGTCACGTCGTTGAGCCCCAGGTTGAGGATGGTTTCCATCATTCCAGGCATGGAAACCGCCGCACCGGACCGGACCGACACCAACAGGGGATTGTCACCGTCGCCCATGTGTTTGCCGGTGGCCGCTTCCAACCGCTGAAGCGCGTTTTCCACCTGGGACTGGAGTCGCTTGGGGAACTGACGGTTTTCGAGATAGTGAAGGCAGATGCTGCTGGCGATGGTGAAGCCGGGCGGAACGGGAATGCCGATGGTGGTCATCTCGGCGAGACCGGCGCCTTTTCCGCCGAGTACGTCCTTCATGGCGGACGTGCCGTCGGCCCGTCCCTGCCCGAATGAGTAGACCAGCGGCTGGGTATACGGACCGCTCATGCGGGAGTCGCGATCAGCGGTGCCGCATGTCGAAGACGCACCGGGTCATCCGGTGTGGGAGTGGGATACTTGCCTGAGAAGCAGGCATGACAGAATCCGTTTTCCTTGCCGGCTGTCTGCAGCATTCCGTTCAACGAGAGATATCCGAGCGTGTCTACGCCAAGGAACTGCCTGATTTCCTCAGTCGAATGGGTAGCGGCAATCAGCTCTTCACGGCTCGGCGTGTCGATGCCGTAGTAGCACGGCCCGGTAATCGGGGGAGAGCCCAGCCGGAGGTGCACTTCGCGTGCGCCGGCCGCGCGGATCATCTGGACCAACTCCTTACTGGTGTTGCCCCGCACCAGGCTGTCGTCCACGACAACGACCGACTTGCCGTGCATTACCTCGCGAACTGGATTGAACTTGATCTTGACCTTGGCCACCCGCAGCGCCTGGATAGGGCTGATGAAGGTCCGTCCGACGTAATGGTTCCGGATCAATCCGTGCTCCAGCTTGATCCCGGATTCCTCCGAGAAGCCCAACGCCATGGCATTGGAGCTGTCGGGAACGCTGAACACGACCTCACCATCGGGAGCCGGCTGCTCCCGCGCGAGTTGCCGTCCCAGCTCGCGCCGAACCCGATCCACCGATTCGCCAAACACCATGCTGTCGGGCCGGGCAAAGTACACCAGCTCGAACACGCATCGACTGACCGGCCGCGGTGCCAGACGCGGCAGTTGGGTCACGTGACCGTTGTCGATCCGGACGAAATCGCCCGGCCGGAGCTCGCAATGGAATGAGGCACCGATGAGATCCAGGGCGCAGGTCTCGGAGGCCACCACGAACCCCGGGCCCAGCCGGCCGATGACCAGTGGACGAAATCCGCGGCTGTCCACCACCGCATACATGGTGCGACCCACCGTGATGACCAGACTGTAGGCCCCGTCGACCTGTTCCAGGGCTTCTCTGATCTGGTTGTCGATCGTCTTTGCTTCCGACCGTGCAATGAGGTGGACCAGCACCTCGGTATCGCTCGACCCGGTGAAGATGGCGCCCCGCTCCACCAGCTCACGCTTGATCGCATCGGCGTTGATCAGATTTCCATTATGAGCGATGGCCAGGGGCCCGCAGCGGGTATTCACACTGCATGGCTGGGCATTCGCGAGGACCGTGCTCCCGGTGGTGGAGTACCGGGTATGGCCAACGGCGGTGTCCCCCGGCAGCCCCGACAGAGTCTGGTCATCGAAGTTCTCGGAGACCAGTCCCATGCCACGGTGCGAGCGGGCCACTCCTTCCCGATCGATGACCACCATCCCCGCGCTCTCCTGTCCCCGGTGCTGAAGGGCATACAGACCGAGATACGCAAGGCGAGCTGCCTCGGGAACACCCGAAATTCCGACGATGCCGCACATGCTATTCTCCTGCCGTCCGATCCACGTCGGGATGCTGCATGCGACGGGGAATGGCGTCGTAGTAGATCCGGCGCAATGCTTCGGTGCTCCAGGAGAACAACTGGGGGCCTACCTGTAGTTCCAGCGTTCCGGCGCTCTCTACCAGGCCCGCGCGGAAGACAGGCACTCCATGGCGATCCGCCAGCGCAATCAGGGGCCGGGCCGCGGACTGAGGGCAGGACACGATTGCGCGGGCCCCATCTTCGCCGTAGAGAAGCCCGTCCAGTGGAACATCCGGTGCATACCCGGTGAGATCCAGGCTAGCGCCGAGGCTCCCGGGTACGTAGGGACCTCCAATAACTGCCTCGGCCAGTGCGACGGCGAGCCCGCCCTCGGAACAGTCATGCGCCGACCGAAGCAGCCTCTCCTCGGCGGCCGCTACCAGGAAGCGCTGTAATCTGAGCTCCGCGTCGAGATCCACGGCCGGTGGGTCCCCCCCGACGAAGTCGCATACCTCGGACCAGTAGGTCGAGCCACCCAGGATTCCGCTGGTCAGACCGAGGACAAATACCTCGTCCTGTGGGGCATCGAAGTAGCTCCCAACCCGGTTTTCAACCCTGGAGAGAAGGCCAACCATCCCGATTGTGGGGGTGGGGTCGATAGCTCCGGCGGGGCTCTCGTTGTAAAACGAGACATTTCCACCAGTCACTGGAATGCCGAACGCAGTGCATGCATCGGCGATCCCTCTGCATGCTTCCCGGAACTGAAAGAAAATCTCCGGCTTCTCGGGATTCCCGAAATTCAGGCAGTTGGTGATGCCCAGTGGCATGGCGCCGGCTGCCGCGACGTTCCGGGCAGCTTCTGCCACCGCTGCCTTACCACCCTCGTAGGGGTCCAGCGCAACCAGTCGGGCATTGCAGTCGACCGACATGGCGAGGCCGAACGTGCTGCCGGGCACCCGGATAATTCCCGCATCAGAGCCCGGCGGCAGGACGGTGGAAGCCTGTACCGTCGAGTCGTACTGTTCGTATACCCATCGTTTGCTGGCAATGTTCGGGTGGTCAAGGAGCAGCTCGAGGGACCCTTCGAGGTCCACCACCGGATCGCCTGGCTCAATTACCGCGCGGCGGAGCCTGGCTTCTTCCGATTCAATTGCATCGGGGTAGTAGGTCGGACAATCGTCGATCAAGCGCTGCCCCGGGATGCTGACCACAAGCTGATCGTGATGCCGTACGCGGAAACAGCCGTCGTCAGTCACCCGGCCAATTTGCGTTGCGGTGAGCTCCCACTTAGCGCAGACCTCCTGCACCCGATCGACCATGCCTGGCTCAGCCACTACGAGCATGCGCTCCTGCGACTCGGAGAGAAGTATCTCATACGATGTCATCCCTGCTTCACGCGTAGGCACCAGAGCAGTATCGATCTCGACGCCGACGCCGCCACGAGCCGCCATCTCGGCAGACGAGCTGGTCAGGCCGGCCGCCCCCATATCCTGAATAGCCACAATGAGTCGGGAGGTGATCAGCTCCAGGCTGGCCTCGAGCAGCAGCTTTTCCGTGAATGGGTCGCCCACCTGGACTTGCGGACGCCTGCTTTCACTCAACTCCGACAACTCCTCCGAGGCGAAACTCGCACCGTGAATGCCGTCCCTGCCGGTTCGGGCGCCCACAACGAGAAGCACATTGCCTATGCCCTGGGCGGCGGCCCGAATCAAATCACTCTCCCGCAGAAGTCCCACGCACATGGCATTCACCAGGGGGTTGCCCGTGTATCCCGGTGCGAAGCTCACCTCACCACCGAGGGTTGGGACACCGACGCAGTTCCCATAGTCGCCGATGCCGCGTACCACGCCGGCAATCAGGTACCGGTTGCGCGGAGGGTGATCCAGAGGGCCGAATCGGAGACTGTTCAGCTGAGCCACTGGGCGGGCGCCCATAGTAAAAACATCGCG
>DATADG010000147.1:0-2277 GCA_036258655.1 Gemmatimonadales bacterium
GTCAAGCCGCTCCGCCGCCCTGATTGCTCTCTGCTTATTATGTGGCGCCAGACATGCCGGAGCGCCACCATTCCCACTGAAAACACCAGAAGCGGAGCGACCAGGATGTGCAGCTTGAGCAGCAGTGGCTGCCACGGATGATTGATTACCGCAAACGGATCGCTGCTCACCAGCAGGTATTTCATCCAGAGATACACCACTCCGGTAACCAAGGTGGCCAGGGAAGTAACCCAGACCGACCATCGTTCAAAGCGAGTCACGGTCGACTGGCTGTCTGAAACGGGCGGATGCGAGCATGCAGGGCCAGAACGCGACGGGAGGCTCTAACGATGGCGCTCGAGGTCAGGGTGGCGCCAGTCATAGTTGCGATGGACCCCTTCAACGAGAGCTCGGAGTCCAGAGGTCTCCCCCTGAACTGGTGCAGCCATGCGCGGCTGGGATAATACTCCGGCGGTTCTGCAAAGCGGAGCACCTCGATGGTCCTGATCCGGTTGGACGGGTCCACGACGATCATGACCACCTCGTTCAGCGTGCGCACCCGGTGACTGTCAAAGTAGGCCACTCCGGCCGGAGTGCCGTCTCGTCGAGCCACATAATAGGTCACGACGCTCTGGGTGACCGGCGCATCGCGTCCGGCATGGCGCTGCACCGCCTGAAGATCTTCCCGCGTGAGGAACGCCGTGCGGCGTTCGATCACAGCAGGTGGGGGAAAGGCAACCCGGAGAGCCTCTTCCAGCGAGAGCTGGGCTGATAGCTCCACTGGTGATGATCCAAGGAGCACCACCCCCATACAGCAAAGCACTAACCGTGACTCAGAAGAGATAGCCCAGATTGACATTCAGCTGGTTGACCCCGGTATCGGCCTGGTTGCTCACAATCTGATAGTCAGCCTTGAGCGAGACATTCGGCACCGGTTTCCACATCGTGCCGATTGTCAGCAAACTCCGATCGTTCGCGGGATTGCTGGTAAAGCCGTCGGGCACTCGGTCCTGAGTATCCAGCTGCTCATATCGCAGGTACGGGATCAGTTGGTGTGTGCTCCCAGTGGCGCGTAGAACATCGTAGCCGCCTTGCAGGTACCACCCGATGAGCCGGTCGCCGACCGAAGCATCCCCGGTCAATTCGTTCGCCGCATTGATTTCGGCGGCTTCATCCAGGGTGGAGAGCGCAAACAATCCGCTGAGATCGAAGCCACCTGCCTTGTACTGGGCGTGACCCTCCCAAATAAAGGTCCGAGCGCCGAGTGTGGCAGCAGGGTTCGACGGGAGCACCTCACCCTGCCCCGAGTTACCCAGGTACGCTGAGCTTCCGACTGTTAATCCCAGCCCGGGGGCAACATCGACCCGTCCCACGACACCGAAGTTCTCCGCTGCTGCTTCCGAGCCGTTCTGCCGGCCACCACGGAGGCCGGACGCCGAAAAGCCGGAGGCATCAAAGCCGTTTACCAAATACGCCCGATACGTGACTCTGCCCATTCCGCCGAAGATGCCAATACCGCTTTCTCGCCAGGTGGATGGAATGATTTGCCGCTCCGTCTCGGGGCGGCGCGCGCCCAGGAAAGCCGGCGGCTCGTGTACTTCATTGATGAAGCCCATGGGCGGAAGCAGCAATCCGCCCCGCAGTCCGAACTGCGGCGACAGGCGATACTCCAGATAGGCAAACTCGATCGAGACCGACCCGCCGGCGCCAGTGGTGCCGTGCTCGAACTCGAGTTCGGAGTTGAACAGGATCTGGTCGCTGAATTTGTAGCCGACGTAGACGATCGCGCGTAGCGCATCCAGCCGGTCGGTGGCGCCGGACGGGGTATCATCCTCTCTCGTGCTGGCCAGGTTCTCGTACAGGACTTCGCCGTATCCGCCGAGCGAGACGCCCTCCCGAACTTTGTAGACCTTGGAAGCGGCCGGCCCAAATCCGTAGAGGCTGGTATCTGCCTCGACGACGAGATCGCGCCCCAGCCGGAGCTCTTCGAGCTCCCTGGTGATCGCCTCGACCTGGGCCTCGAGCCTCTCGATATCGACCGAGTCACGGTCCTGGGCCAAGGCGGGGGCAGCCAACAGCATCATACCCGCCACAGAGGCGGATGATCTCACTGACCAGCGCATTTCGTCTCTCCGTTGGGGGGACAGTCGGACACCAGGACCTTCTCCAGAGCGGCATTCCAGCGGCGGATCAACCGACCTTTCCGCTCGATCAAGAACAACGCGCCCACATCGAGGCGGTTACGAACCCACTGGAGTCCCTCATCGGGACCGAGCACCAGGAGCGCGGTCGACAGCA
>DATADG010000148.1:0-6018 GCA_036258655.1 Gemmatimonadales bacterium
GTGAATCAACCTCGATGCTCGCCTGGCCGGTGCGGATGATGAGCCGTGATGCAGGATCAGAGCTGGTCACCACCGGCCTTTTGGCGGCGGGGGAAGCCGCCGCAATTTCAGCTGAGGATGCCGCTTGCCCCGCGGCGCCTAGCGGCACCGGGTTGGCTGCCTTGTCCTGCGCCGTGAACGTATCTCGCCTGGTAGTCGACTCGGAAACATCCGGAGAGTCCCCGCAGGCCATCAGAAGCACCAATCCCATCACCATCCGGTGAGCACGCATAGTTCCTCCTTAGGGAGCACAGGAGATGCGCGGTCATGGGAGGTTTGCACGTGCATAGGTTGGCAGCGGGCCGAAAACGCGCCCTCTCCGCCTTCTGGTGCTATTCATATCTCAACGCCTCTACTGGATCCATCCGCGATGCCCTGCTCGCAGGGTAAAGTCCAAAGAGTATCCCGGTAAGTATCGATGCAGCGACTGCCGCGATGACGGACAACAGCGGCACAGCGGCCGGGATCGGCGTAAACGAGCGGATCGCCCAGGCGATGAGGGCGCCGAGCGCCATGCCCACGACACACCCGACAAGTGTCAGCGTAGCGGCCTCGACCAGGAACTGGAACATGATTTCCCGCCGGGTCGCGCCGAGCGCCTTCCGAACCCCGATCTCGCGGGTGCGCTCGGTGACCGAGATCATCATGATAGCCACCACACCTACACCGCCGACCATGAGGCCCACGCTCGACAGCGCGATCATGGCGATGAAGAACGCCGCTGTGATGTTGTTGAAGGTGTCGAGCACCCGGTCCTGTGTGACGATAGCAAAGTTGTCGGGCTGCCCCGGCCGGAGGCCGCGCTTGGTCCTGAGCGCCGCGATCACCTGGTCCTGGGTCTCCTGGACCGTCGCCGTTTCAGTGGGCAGCACCGCGATTTCCATCCAGCCCTTCCGGTAGTCCGCTACCTTCGTGAATGTGCTATGAGGAATGGCGAGTCTCGGCTCGTCCGCGTTGCTGAACAGCGAGGCCGCCTCCACATGGAGACCGATGACCTCGAACGGTTCACCGAAGATCTTGATCTTCTTGCCCACCGCATCGCGACGGGGAAAGAGCGATTCCGCCAGTTTGTCGTTGATGATGACCACCCTGGCGCTGGCGGCATACTCCATGTTGCTAAAGTTGCGGCCTGCCAGAAGGTCGCCGCCATTGACCAGATTCCAGGTGGGACTCATGCCCGCCATCGAGACACTCTTGAGCTCCACGCCCTCGAAGCTCACCGGTCCCTGCGCGTACTCGCCGATGTTTACGTCTCGAACCAGCGGCAGTCGCCGGATCAGCTCCGCTTCCTCGACCGTGAGCCACGGCATTCGCCGCCAGGGCGACAGCTCGTCGGACCCGTCCGAAACGTCGAGTCCTCCGGAGAAATAGCGCATCACAAAAAATGTCTTGGGGCCGGCGGACTCGAGAATAGCGGTAACACTGCGGTTGATGCCGGTGATTGCCGACGCCATGGCGATAACCACCGTCACCCCAATGGCGATGCCGAGGATGGTCAGGGCGGCACGTACCCGGTTCGACCTGATCGAGTCGAGCGCGATGGTCACACCCTCGTGCATCCGGGAGAGAATGCTCCCGCCCCGGCGCGCTCTCATTCGGCTCTCAACGCGGCGATTGGGTCGAGCCGGGCCGCGCGGCTCGCCGGATAAACACCGGCGGCGATGCCCACCGCTACCCCCAGGATCACCCCAAGTGCAATGGACCAAGGCGCCACGGCGGCGGGCAGCGGGGTCAGCGCCTGGACCACAAACGCCAGCCCGATGCCGAGTGCGATCCCCAGCGTCGCTCCGGCGGATGAAAGGGTGGCGGACTCTACCACGAACTGCGCCAGGATATCGGCGCGGCGAGCACCCAGTGCCTTCCGGATGCCGATCTCGCGCGTGCGCTCGCTGACCGCCATAAGCATGATGTTCATGATCACGATACCGCCCACTACCAGCGAGATGGCAACCAATCCTGGGAGCGCAATGAAGAGTACCCGCGAGATCTTTTCCCAGCTTCCTAGCGCGCCTTCTGCGGTCTGAAATGCAAAGTTGTTATCCTGCCATGGTTTCAACTGGCGCCGGCTGCGCATCAGTGCCTCGGTTTCGTCGAGTGCCAGCTGCATCTGGGTAGGACCCACGGTCTGCACGATCAGCGCGTCCAGAATGTTGATAGGGCAGATGAGACGACGACCCGGAGCGCTGAACGGCATTACCGCAAACTTGTCGAGCGAGAGTCCGAACAGGGTGCCCTGCTTCTCGACCACGCCGATGACGCGGTAGGGGATACCGCCGATCACCACCTGTTTGTTGATCGGGTCTACCCCTGCGAGGAGCTTGTCCGCGAGCTCGGACCCGATGACTAGCACCGGCGTTCCGGTGCGGACTTCCTGGCTGGTAAACGTGCGCCCCGCGGCGACGGCGTAGTTCTTGATTTGGAAGTAGCTCTCTTCGGTGCCCCGAAGAAAAACATCCTTGGCGATCTTCCCGCCGTAGTGCACTGCCACCCGGTCTTCACAGAACTTGGCAAACCTCGCCGCCGTCTTGACCCGCTGGCGTACATAATCGGCATCTGCGTAACTGATTCGCGGCCGCCTGCTCCAGGCGCGCCACACTTCATCCGGTATGTTGTCCGTCGTGATGAGAGGACGCTGCCGCAGCTCAAACGTGTTGGCGCCGATCAGCGTATTGGCGAACTGCTCCTCCATGTAGCGGTTCATCCCCTGCACGATCGAGACTACTGCGATGAGGAAGGTCACGCCGATCAGGACGCCGATGAGAGAGAAGAAGCTTTTGAGCTTTTGTGCTCGGATGGTGCGGAACGCCATCCGGACTGCGTCCAGCAAACGCACTAGGAGGCCCGCGCTTCCCGAACTTTGGTGGTGTCGGCTTCGCGCACCTTCGCCCCATCCTCGAGGTCTCGGATGGCCTGGTAGGTGCCTGCGACGATGGTTTCACCCTCCCGCAGTCCATCTATCACTTCGAAATATTCCTCCCCAGCCACCCCGGTCTTGACTGGCCGGAAGGTGGCCACCCCGTTTCGCACGACGAACACGCCCTCGGCCTCCCGCTTCTTGAACCGTGCCCTCAAGGTATCGACCTGGGGCGCTCCCTCCGCCTCGCTGGGGATCCGCTCGTGATCCCGGACGGTCAGCGCGATAATCGGAATGCTCAGCGCCTCGTCTCGCGTATCCGTGATGATGCGGGCGGTGCAGCTCAGATCCGGCCGGATGCCGGGTGGTGGTTTCCGCAACGTGATCTCCACGTCAAAATCGACCGCGCGATCGGTGGATCCGGACGCGGTTTCAGTGGCTGTCAGCTTGGCACTTTGGCTCACCTTGGTCACCCGGCCCCAGAAGCTCGTGTCGGGGTAGGCGTCGATTGTCACCTCGACCGAATCGCTCTGCTTCACCCGCACCACGTCCGTTTCGTCCACCTGTACCTTGGCGAGGATGACCGACATATCCGCAATGGTCATCAGAAGACCGGTCTCACGCGAGAAGGTGCCTGGCACCGCCACTTCGCCTTCTTCCACCGCCAGGCGAACGACCCGACCCGCAATCGGTGCAGTGAGCCGTGTCTTTGCAAGATTGTCATTCGCCTCCTGCAGACTCGCCTTGGCCTGCTCCAGCTGCGCCCGGGTTGCCTGATAGTTGGCCTCGGCGACTTCGTAGGCCGTTCGGGCCTGCTCCGCGGTCTCGGGTGCGATCAGGTTCTCACCCAGCTCGGTCAATTGCCTGGCACGGTTCCAGTCCCGCTGCGCCTGGTCCCGCGTGGCTTTCATCTGGAGGAGGGTAGCCTGGGTGGAGGCCACCACGCCCTGAGCTCGAGCAACTGCGGCCTGGTACTGGGCGGGGTCGATCTGAATCAGGAACTCCCCGCGCCTTACCGTATCACCTTCTTCCACGGCTATCTCGATGATGCGGCCGGTGATATCGGCGCTGATGTCCACCGACGTCTTGGCTTCGATCGTACCGCTCGCGGTCACCGAGCTGACCAGATCGCGCCGGCTCACCTGCTCAAGCCGCACCTCGGTTCCCTGGTTCTTCTTTTGATTGATCCGGAACGCCACGGCGCCCGCGGCGATCAGTACCACAGCTCCGATCCCGACCCACACTTTGGTCCTTCGCGACATGTGCGTTCCTTTATCGGAGCGGATGGCCAACTGCAGCTTCCAGCGCAGCTATGGCTTTGTGATAGTCGTAGACCGCGGTGACATAGTCGGCTTCAGCCCGCTGGACCGAGGTCTGAGCATCAGACACCTCGAGGGCCGTGCCGACGCCCAGCCGATAACGGTCCTGCGCCAGGCGCAGCTGATCCCGGGCGGCCGCACGGCTCTGCGCCTGCACCGCTATCGCACGGTACGACGTGGCGAGTCCCAGGTATAACGCCTGTACATTGGCCCGCACCGAGAGCCGCCGGGCGCGCACCTCCTCGTCGGCATCATCCTGTTGAGCTCGCGCCTGGGACAGCCGAAGAGAGCGGCTGAACCCCGTGAAAATCGGAAGCGAGAGTACCAGGTTGGCGCTGAATGGTTGGCCGGTGTAGCGGAAGGGAAAGAGGCTGTTCTGCTCCCTGATCCGGCGGGAGACCGGCTCGAGCAATGCGCCTCCACCATCGGCCAGGCCGTAGACGGCATAGCAGTTGGGCACCTCGCCACCGAGCGACAGCGCGGCGCGCACCGAATTATCGAACTGGCATTCCGCGGCCTGCGCCTGGGCTTCCGCCAGACTTTGTCCCAGCAGGATGTCCTCGTTGGTGAACTCCTGGGTGAAGCCGCTCCACCCGGCGCGCAGCGAAAGCGACGGCAGAAAATCGGTCTTGGCAGCGGTGACATCGAGGTCCGCCGCGTGCTCCCGAGCCCGGAGCGAGCGCAGCTCCGGATTGTGCCGCTCTGCCATGTGCAGCAAGCTGTCCAGGGAATAGGTTGGAGCGGCTACCGGAAATGAGTCAGAAAGCGCGATGCGATCGACGGCGACTGGCGGCTCGATGCCCATTCGGCGCAGCAGGTCGAGCTTCGCTTCGTTTTCCGACTGAATGGCCCGAAGCAGCGTCACCTCCGAGGTTCCCTTCGTCACCTCGGCTTGGCGCACGTCTAGTAATGTTGCCTGTCCCACCCGATGCCGCGCTCGAGCCAGCTCGAGAAAGTCTTCGTTGCGACGAACCTGCTGTCTGGCAACCTCCACCTGCGCTGACGCCTGAAGAGTGTTGAGATATTGGGTTGAGATTTCGGTTGTCAGTGCCACTGCCGCCCCGGCTATGTCCTCTTCGGTGGCGTTCTGCAGCGCCTTCTGTTGCGCCGGGGCGGTCAGCGCTCGTCCACTCAGTTGCCACTGCAACCCCAGACTGTAGCCCGACGTGACGAAAGGAGAGGTGGCGAGGGTGAACCCGCCTCCGAGGTTGGACTGCCCCGATCCGGTATACCCGATGTCCGTGGAGGCACTGAACGAAGGGAGCAGGTTGCCATACGCATTGCGGACACCCCATCGCGCCGGAGACGCATCATTCAGCATCTGGCGATAGGCCGGACTGGTGCGCCGCGCCTGCTGCAATGCCTCCGCCAAAGACAACGTGATCACGGGGTCGGACCGCACTGCTCCTGTGCTGTCCTGAGCGGCCGCCGGGGAAGCGAACACCAGGCTCGCCGCCACTAGAGAACGCCAACCGATCATGGAGAGTGACTCATTGAGATGGGACATGGCGGGCGCCATTACGCTGACCCCGCGCCCGGAGTTTCATACTGCGACATGTCAGGAGACGATGGACGAAGCGATGACGGAACGAACCGGCGTTCCATCGCTGCTTGTTATTCAGTCCTCAGCCCGCGAAACAATGATTCCCGGCTGCGGCAGCTCCAGTCGAACCAGGCGACCTTGTCCATCGGTCGTCATGGTGCCCCGGATGTCTCCGCTGAACGCGATACGGCTGCCCGCTCCACCCGGCTCCCGCTGTGCGACGAACGACGCTCGTCGGGCAGTTCGTGGGAAGACTGCCGTCA
>DATADG010000149.1:0-9795 GCA_036258655.1 Gemmatimonadales bacterium
GGCCAGGTCTTCGAGCGTCCGCCGAGCAGGGGGTGCAATCACCTCTGGCGGAGCTGGGCTGGACCAAGAGCGACGTGCGCCGGGCCGCACGCGAGCTCGATCTTCCGATCTGGAATGCACCGGCGTCGCCCTGCCTGTCTAGCCGGGTCGCCTATGGACTGGAGATCACACCGGAACGTCTCCGTCAGGTGGAGCGGGGAGAGTCGTTTCTCCGCTCGCTCGGGGTGGGCGGAGATCTTCGGGTTCGGCATCACGGTCAGAAGGCACGACTGGAAGTGGCGCCGGACCAGATGGAGCGGGTGCGGGTCCATTGGGATGCGATTGACGCCGAGTTCAGTGCATTGGGCTTCGATGTCGTTGAGCTGGATCCAAATGGATATCGCCGGGGCGGGCTGCTCGTGCTCGCGCCGCATGCTCCGAGCTGATGCGGCTCTTTGCCGCAATTCCGATTGCTCATCCTGCACGGGAAGAGATTCTCGAGCTGCTGGGGCATTTGCGACGCGGTGACTGGCCGGTTCGTTGGGTGCACGACGAAGGTCTGCATATGACGCTCAAGTTCTACGGCGAAGTAGGACCCGAGCGGCTGGACGTCATCAGTGAGGCGCTCCGTTTTGCCGCCAACGGCGCCGGTGCGCTCTCCCTCAAACTTGGCGGACTGGGCGCATTTCCCACTCGCAGCCGGCCCCGGATTCTCTGGGTCGGGATCGAGGCGCCGCCGTCGCTGGAGCTGCTCCAGGACCGAATCGAGCGGGGTTCCGAGGCGATCGGCTTTCCTCCCGAGGGAGCGCCATTTCAGCCTCACGTCACTCTGGGCCGTGTCAGGGAAGGGCAGCGGCTTCCGTCCCGGGGCTTGGAAACCTACAGTGAGCGATTCGAGCCGGTGCCATTTCTGGCGCAGGAACTGGTACTGTACGAGAGCGTGCTGACCACGGGAGGACCTCGCTACGAGCCTCGACTCACATTGGATCTGGGGCAATGATGGGATGTCTGGCTGCGCCCTTCAAGTTTGCCGGTTGTCTGGGATTGATCATCCTCCTGGGGATCGGCTGGCTCTATCGCGACCGGCTGGAGACGGAAGCCCGCCGGGTATTCGGCATTTTCGGCGGCAGCCAGGCGCCCGTATCAGTAGGACGACCAACCACCAAATCCATCGTCTCTGCACGCGCCAAGATCGATTCGTTGAATGGATGGAGGGCGGACTCGGTTGTGCTCAACGCGTCTGAGGTGGCGGCGATGATCGGCAGCGGCCTCGACCCGGCTCTCCGGAGTCAGCTCGACTCCCTGCAGGTGGAGCTCAGAGATGGATCGGTGGCGGTTCGGGCGCGCCTCGCCACGAAACGGCTACCCCGCGAGTTGGTCGGGCCGCTCTCGATGGCGCTGCGCCCCACCGAGCCCATCGAGGCGGCGGGACCGTTGGAGGTCGTCGGTCCCCGCAATGCCGAGTGGGAGCTACAATCGTTCAAGATTCGGAATTTTCCTTTGCCACGAGACGCGCTGCCGAAGCTGATCTCCCGGGCGCTGGGGCAACCTGACCGGCGCACCGTGCCGGTTCGAATCCCAGCGGGCATCAGGGAGATTCGAGTGCGCCCCTCGGGGGTCACTCTGTTCGGAGCAGCAGGCGCATGAGCCATCGCATTCTCATCGTCGACGACGAGACGGGGATTCGTCAGGCGCTCAAGCAGGTGCTTGAGTATGAGAATCTGGTGGTACGCGTGGCCGCATCAGGTGGCGAGGCGATCACGGTCTATCCCGACTTCCGGCCGCATCTGGTCTTCCTCGACGTGAAGATGGCTGGTCTGGATGGACTGGAGACGCTCACCCGCCTCCGGGACCTCGATCCCAAGGCCCAGGTCGTGATGATCTCGGGGCACGGGACCATTGCCACTGCGGTTGAAGCCACTCAGCGGGGGGCGTTCGACTTTCTGGAGAAGCCCCTCGACACGGACCGGCTCTTGGTGACGGTACGCAATGCGCTCGCACATGCCGAGCTGATCGATGAGAATCTGAGGCTCAAGGAAGCTAGCGGGAGCCGTTTCACCATGGTCGGCGACAGCCCGGCGCTGCAATCGGTGCGAGACCTCATTGCGAAAGTTGGACCCACGTCGGCGCGAGTGCTGATAACCGGCGAGAACGGCACGGGGAAGGAGCTGGTTGCGCGTGCCCTGCACGAGGCATCACCCCGGCGGGATCAAGCGTTCATCGAGGTCAACTGTGCCGCGATTCCATCCGAGCTGATCGAAAGCGAGCTGTTCGGTCACATGAAGGGATCGTTCACCGGCGCTTTTGCCGATCGGGCGGGAAAGTTCGAGCAGGCTGACGGGGGTACGTTATTCCTGGACGAGGTCGGCGATATGTCTTTATCCGCCCAGGCAAAGCTGTTGCGCGTGCTGCAGGAGGGCGTGGTGACCCGGATCGGTGGCTCGAAATCGATCCAGGTGGATGTTCGGGTGCTCGCCGCCACCAACAAAGACATCGAAAACGAAATCGCCGAGGGCAGGTTCCGGGAAGACCTCCTTTACCGGCTCAACGTAGTGCCCATCGAGGTGCCTCCGTTGCGCGAGCGGAAGGAGGACATTCCCGCGCTGGTCGCGTACTTTGCCGAGCAGTTATCCGCGGGTGCCGGGGTCCCTGGAAGACGATTCTCGGACGAGGCGGTACGCCGGCTGCAGGCGCGGCCGTGGCCGGGCAATATCCGTGAGCTGCGCAACGCCGTCGAGCGAATACTGATCCTGGCATCCGGGAAAGTGGTGACAGCCTCAGACATCGACCAGCTGCTTCCGCCTTTAGCCGCCGTTCAGGACGGACAAAGCTTCGAAACGTTCAAGGTGGAAGCGGAAAAGAAATTTCTGGAGCAGCAGCTCAAGCAACACGACTGGAACGTGTCGGAGACCGCACGGGCTCTGAAGATGCCGCGATCCAACCTGTACAAGAAGATCGAGCGCTACGGTCTTACCCGGGAGACGGCATGACGGAACAGCCACGAGACTGGGACAAGGAGTTGGCCAACATCGATCGAGCCATGGCAAAGCAGGACGAGTCGCCGGCCCATCGTCCGGTTCCGACGGCGCCGCCGCCAAAGCGTTTCGTCGCGCTCGCATGGTTCTGGGCCCTGCTGTCGATTCTCCTTGCGGTGGCGCTTATAGTTTGGCCTTACGATAGAAGTTGTGGCATTCGCCTCATCTTCTTTCTAGGTGCCTGTCTGCTCGCGGTACTGGCTGGCGTGGTAGGTGGAGTCACTGGCTGGGCTCACCGGCAAGGACTGCCGTTCATCTTGTCTCTGCTCGTGTTTCTTCTGGCGGGAGTCATGGCGGCGCGCGAAGTCCTGCCGCGCATTGGCTACGCCAGAGAAAGCCTGGAGTGGACCTGTCCGCCATCGCCTCCGGTACCCGAACGGGCGCCGCAGCCTTCTCCTCAGTAGGAAATTATGACCAAGACGTACGATCTGCCGGGGCGCCGCGCTGCCAAGAGCGCCGACACCATGACCTTTGGGAACTTCGTGGGTGGCCAGTGGACCGAACCTGCCGGCGGAGCATACCTGGATAACCGCAACCCCGCCGATTCGGACGACCTGATCGGCCGATTTCCTGACTCGGATCAGCGGGATATCGATGCCGCTGTACGATCGGCCAAGCGAGGCTTCGAGATCTGGTCCCGCACGCCTGCTCCAGTCCGGGGCGACGTGCTGCGCCGGGTGGGCGATCTGCTGGTCGAGCGAAAGGAAACACTGGCCAACGCCATGACCCGAGAGATGGGGAAGGTGCTCGCGGAGACTCGAGGGGACGTTCAGGAAGGTATCGACACCGCCTACTATGCGGCCACGGAGGGACGCCGACTTTTCGGCCATGTGGTTCCCTCGGAGCTTCGGTCCAAGTGGGCTATGAGCTACCGTCGACCAATCGGGGTTGTCGGACTGATCACCCCGTTCAACTTCCCGTTGGCGATTCCAACTTGGAAGATGTTCCCCGCGCTGGTGTGCGGAAACTCAGTAATCATCAAACCGTCTGAAGACGTTCCCCACACGGTGCACCTGCTGGTTGAGATTCTGCTCGAAGCCGGTCTGCCGCCCGAGGTAATCCAGCTGGTTCATGGACGCGGCGAGACCGTCGGGAAAGCGCTGGTGGAGCATCCCGAGGTGCCGGTGATCTCATTCACTGGTTCGACCGAGACCGGGTCCTCGATTGGAGAGGTCTGCGGGCGGATGCACAAGCGGCTCTCCCTGGAGATGGGCGGCAAGAACGCGATGATCGTCATGGATGATGCTGATCTGGACTTGGCGCTCGAAGGCGTGCTCTGGGGAGCTTTCGGAACCACTGGGCAGCGGTGCACCGCGACCAGCCGGCTCATCCTTCATGGGAAGGTGCACGACCGTTTCCTGGAGCGTCTGACCGATGCGGCGGAAGCGCTCACCCTGGGAGACGGACGGCAAGAGCACACTCAGGTGGGTCCCCTCATTCACCAGTCCGCTCGGGAGAAGGTGGAACAGTACATCGAGATCGGCAGGAAAGAGGGAGCCGAACTGGTGACCGGAGGACAGCGGCCCCCCGGCGCGTCACTGGACTCGGGGTGGTTCTTCCAGCCGACGGTGTTCGCGGGGGTGAGACCAAAGAGCCGGCTGGAGCAGGAGGAGATCTTCGGCCCGGTGCTGAGCGTGATCCGGGTGGATTCGTACGATGAGGCGGTGCGGGTCAACAACGATGTGCGATACGGGCTCTCGAGCTCCATCTACACCGGCGACGTCAACCTGGCGTTTCGAGCCATGCAGGAGCTCGACAATGGGATCACCTACGTGAACGCACCCACTATCGGGGCCGAGGCGCACCTTCCTTTCGGCGGAGTGAAGGCGACAGGGAACGGCCATCGCGAGGGCGGGTGGGAGGTGTACCACTTCTACTCCGAAACCAAGGTATGCTACGTGGACTACTCGGGTCGTCTCCAGCGCGCGCAGATCGATACCTACGATGTGTAGTCGCCAGTCACCAGACGGCAGTTCGTGAATGAGCTAGGGTTTTCAGGCGAGTTGGTGTCCGGTGTCAAGCCTTGTACGTGATGGCAATCACTCTACATCGCTCGCGACTGAGAACTGGGCAACTGAGGACTGAGGGTCCATTGCGCCTCATCCAAACCGGGAGTAAGGTTCCCAACATGCGTCCTATGCAGGTCGGTTCCGCCAAGCGAGCACCCTCGTTCGACGAAGGCTCGCTGGACCAGTATTTACGTGAGATCAGCAAGTATCCGCTGATTCCGCAGGAGGAAGAAGTCAGCCTCGCCCAACGGATCCGCGTCGGGGACGCAGAGGCGCTCGACAAGCTGGTCCGCAGCAATCTTCGCTTCGTAGTCTCGGTCGCCAAGAAGTATCAGAATCAGGGCGTTTCCCTCGCCGACCTCATCAACGAGGGCAACCTCGGACTCATCCGCGCCGCCCACAAGTTCGACGAAACCAAGGGTATCAAGTTCATATCCTATGCGGTCTGGTGGATCCGCCAGGCTATTCTGCAAGCTCTCGCAGAGCAGAGCCGCATCGTCCGGGTGCCGCTCAACCGGGCCGGGACGCTGCACCGGATCGGGAAGCGTTCGTCGGCGCTGCTGCAGGAGCTCGGTCGGGAGCCCACCCCGTCGGAAATCGCCGAGGGGATGGACATCTCGATGGAGGAGGTGCAGAAGACGCTCTCGATTTCGCAGAATCATCTCTCCCTCGACGCACCCCTCACCCCCGGCGAAGACAACAAGCTGCTGGACTACCTGCCCGACACCCAGAACCCGGGGCCGGACTCTGAGACCTTCGAACATGCGCTCACCGAATCGATCGAGGAGGTCCTGGGCACGCTGAAGGAGCGTGAAGCCAAGATTCTCCGGCTGTATTTCGGACTCGACGGGCCGGAGCCGATGACGTTGGAAGAGATCGGCAGCCTCCTCGGGATTACCCGTGAACGGGTACGGCAGATCAAGGAGAAGGCCCTGAGCCGGCTGCGCCATGTGAGCCGGGCCAGGGCTTTGGAGAGCTTCCTCGCCTGATCAGTCTCAACGCTGCGACGTAATCCCCGACTCGAAGGTCACCTCATTCAGCTTTCCGCTTCGCACATCGTAGACGAAGCCTCGAATGATCACGTCTCCCGGAATCAGTGGAGACGATAGCAGGAACGCCACGTCTTCACGCACGCTCTCTTCGATATCCGAGAACGGCAGAAAGTCAATGCTGCTGGCGTCTGCGCCGAGGTCCTGCTTGACCTTCTCGTGGAGGTCGGAGTTGGTGAAGGTCACCATTCCGCAGTCGGTATGATGGATCACCGCGATCTCGTTGGTGCCGAGCAGGCGTTGCGAGATGACCAACGACCGCAGAGCCTCGCGAGCTCTGCCGCCGGCATTCCGGATCACGTGGGCGTCACCCTCTTGGATGCCAAATGCGCGCGAGGGAACGATTCGGGCGTCCATGCAGGTCACTATGGCGAGCTTACGTGCCGGCGGAAGTGGGAGGTCGCCTCGATCGAAGGTTCGAGAGTAATCCGCGTTGGCCTTCAACAACCCGTCAATGGCAGACATGGGAACCTCGTAAAGTTGAAGGTGAGCAGTAAGACCAAAAGAAAACCCGGCCTACAGGGAGTGGGCCGGGCCTCGGTCATGTAATCGGAAGTTGCTAGCTTCCGCTTCCTGCGCTACGCCGATGCCGCCCACGCGATGGGAGGAGACACCTACAACAGCAAGGGTTGACTACAGACCCAGCGTGAACTGATCAACCTCGAGAGAATCAGCGGGCAGTTAGCTCTGCGGCGGCTGTCGGCTCTGGTTTTCACTATAGCCAGCCCAGATCGGCTGTCAAGCGCATCGAGGCCGCAGCGCGTTCGCGCTTGCTGCCAGCGGCACTCGGGTTAATTCTTCGGCGTCCTTCAACCTCCACGTCCTTGGCAGCCCCGATTGACCCGCCATGGCCAGCAATCCGTCTTTTGACGTGTCTACCGGCGCCGATCTCCAGGAGGTCGACAACGCCGTCAACCAGACTATAAAGGAAATCGCGCAACGCTACGACTTCAAAGGCACCCACTGCACCGTGGACTTCGATCGGGCCAAGGCGGAAATACGTCTGAGTGCGGATGATGAGTATCGGATGGACGCTGTGGTCGACGTGCTCAAGACGAAGATGATCAAGCGAGGCGTGCCCGTAAAAAATCTGAAGGTCGGAGAGCTCGAAGCGGCCACCGGCCAGACGGTGCGGCGGACAATCGGTCTGACCCAGGGAATCCCGCAGGACACCTCCAAACGGATCGTCAAGGCGATCAAAGATCACGGCTTCAAGAAGGTTCAGGCGGCTATTCAGGGAGATGAGGTCCGAGTGACCGCGCCCTCCCGGGACGAGCTCCAGGCTGTGATCGCCTTCCTCAAAGGGCAGGATTTCGGAGTCGAGCTCAAGTTTGGCAACTATCGCGGCTGAGCCCACGCTCCGGACCCGCACGGTCCCGCTGCTGCTCGCTGGCCTGACGGCCTGTGCGTCCGGCTCGGTACCAGCGGCCAGGCCGGAGGTTCCCATCCCGGCAGCGGCTGTCAGCGAAGAGCGAGGACCCAGCATTCGCGTGGGGCTCGTGGTCGGGGCGGCAACGGTAAGTGTGGGTGGCCACGACGCGCTCCTGGTGAACGAACCGGACGGATCCAGAATCACAACCATTCCACGTGGTGAGACCTGGCAGGTGCGCACCGCAGGTCAGAAGCTGGTGCTCGCCGGGCACGGCAGCTCCCATCCTCCAACGTTCGACGCTCTGGTGCTCGCGTCCGTCGATCCGGCCGTGCCGGTGCGTCTTAACGGAAAGTTGTATCGAGGTTACGCCGAAATCCTGCGCGATGCAGCGGGCATAACCGTGGTCAACCGACTCGACGTCGAGACGTATCTGGATGGAGTGGTCTCCGCCGAGATGGGCCGCCGCAGCCCGAGTGAACGAGCCGCGCTGGAGGCGCAGGCCGTGGTGTCACGCACCTACGCGATTCGGAACCTGGGGCGCCGTCGATCCCGTGGCTTTGATCTCTTCGCCGGGGTATCGGATCAGGTCTACGGCGGTGTGGCAGCAGAGACGCCGGAGGGCCGGTCGGCGGTTCGGGAGACGCGAGGCCAAGTCCTCACTTATGGCGGCGGCCCGATCGAGGCGTTCTTCTATTCTACGTGTGGCGGCAGGACGGCGGACGGCGTGGAGGTGTTTCGGGGTGGGGCGCAACCGTACCTCCGCTCGATCACCGACAAGGCCGAGAACGGCTCGCCCTACTGCATCATCTCCCCGAGATACCGGTGGCGGGAAGAGTGGAACGCGCAGACGCTCCGAGCAACACTGGAGCGAAATCTTCCTACGGTGACTGGTACGCCGAGCCGCTACGTGAGGCAGGTGAAAGACATCCGGATCGAGCGGCGAACGGCATCGGGGAGGGTCGCTCAACTGGCCATTGCAATCGATGGTCCGGACATCAGAGTGGCTGGAGGCGCGATCCGGCAGGTGCTTCGCCCGTCATCGGGTGAGCTGCTGCGCAGCAACGCCTTTACCTTGTCGGTCACGGGTGGTGGTGAACGGGTGACGCATCTGACCGCAGACGGCACAGGAGCCGGGCACGGCGTGGGCTTCTGCCAATGGGGAGCCGTGGGGCGCGCCCGAAGCGGACACGGATATCAGCAGATTCTCGCGGCATACTTTCCAGAGACTAGAGTAGCGCGCCGCTACTGAAAGAGGAGGATCATGACCGCGGGTCGAAGTGGGGCTGCCGGCGAGCGCCTCAAGGTGGGAATCGTAGGAGGAGGAGCCATTGCTCAGGTGGCTCACCTTCCGGCTCTGAAGAAGATGCGCACGGTCGAAGTGAAGGCGATCTGCGACATCGATATGCCCAAGGCGCGGGCACTGGCTGACCGGTTCGGTGTCAAGGATGCCTTCGACGACATCGAAGAGCTCCTGCGTTATGGCGGACTGGATGCGGTAGTAATCTGCTCGCCCACTCATCTTCACGAAGCGCATATCCAGGCGGCGCTCTCCGCCAAAGTGCACGTGCTGGTGGAAAAGCCTCTGGCGATGTCTGCCACGAGTGCGCAACGCATTATCCGCGCGGTGGAAAAGCACGACCGAGTCGTCATGGTGGGTATGAACCACCGGTATCGTCCCGACGTGCAGATCGTCCGCAGCTTCGTGCAGAGCGGCGAGCTGGGGACCATCGAAAGCATCCGCGGAAGCTGGCATGTCTTCCGGCCCAGCCGTTCGCAGCTCGGCTGGCGTCAGCGGAAGGACGAGTCCGGCGGCGGGGCCATGCTCGACCTGGGACTCTCCATTCTCGATTTGGGGCTTTGGCTCGGCGGTAGCTCCCCCCCGACTCGGGTCAGCGCGAGCCTCGATCCCTTGAGTCGGGATCGCGCCGTCGAACAGTCCGGGAGCGCGTTTGTCGTGTGCGAGAATGGTATGTCCATTTTTGTCGACGTCACCTGGCGTCATCTCGGGGAGGGGGAGCGATTCGGGGTCGGACTCAGGGGGAGCAAAGGGACCGCCGGCATCAATCCGCTCAACGTGTGGAAGGAGCTTCACGGCGTTGCCGTGGACGTGTCTCCGACGGGCTCGGTGAGCCGGGAGAACGCCTTCACGGCGTCGTATCGCGCGGAGCGGGCGCACTTCCAGGCGGCGATCGCCGGCGAGGCGAAGATCCCGGCACTAAAGGAACATCTCACCCTCCATAAGGTCCTGGACGGGATCTATAGATCCGCGGCAGAGCGGAAAGATGTGGAATTGTGAAGCCGGCGGTCAGGCGGTCAGGCGGTCAGGCGGTAGGTCCGTCCGCTCTGCGTTG
>DATADG010000150.1:0-8063 GCA_036258655.1 Gemmatimonadales bacterium
GGCACCAGGACAAGGCGCGCTAGGTGTGACAGTTCGCGCCAACGACGAAGCCGTTGCCGCCGTCGTCCGGAGCGCATTTCACGACTCTACGACCGCCCCGCTTGTAGCCGCGGAGCGCGCATTCCTCCACGCGCTTGGAGGAGGATGTCAGGTACCGGTCGCTGCCCTCGCGGTGTGGAAGGGCCGGCAGGCGAGACCACTGCTCCAGCTGCATGGCCGTGTGGTCTCGCCCGGAGGTGAGGGAATGGTCGAGGGACAGGAGCAGGGCATGGTTGACAATGAAGGGGATGCCGCCGCTCTGGGTGCGGCACTTGCGGCCCGGCTGCTGAAGGAAGGTGCCGCCGCCATCCTGAGCGAGGCGCGCCAGACCGGGGCACCGGTGGTAACCGAACCCTGATGCTCGAGACCGTAGTGCTCACCGCGTCGGCCGGCACATTCGCCGGTCTCGCAGCTGCCTTGAGCAACGCGCCAGTAATCCTGGAAGAGCATCCGCTCGTCAGCTTCGAATCACCGTCGGACTGGTCCCAGCTCGACCGGGCGCTCATGAACGCGAGCGAGTTCGGCGCGGTCGCGGTCACGTCGCCGCGAGCAGCACGTGCGCTAACCGACAGGCTCCAAGTGCTTGGCATTTCCTGGAAGGACTCGGCCCCGACCGTTTGGGCAGGTGGTTCAGGCACGGCGGCTGAGCTTCGCGACGTTGCGCCTAGAGTGAAAATTCCCGAGTCGCAGGGCGATAGCAGCCGCGGCGCGGCTGAGACCGTTGCGCGAGCGATGGTGAATGCCGGAGTAGCGGGACCGGTGCTCTTTGCCTGTGGCGAGCCGCGCCGGCACGAGTTACCGATGATTCTTCGGGAGAACGGAATCGATGTCCGGGAAGTTGTGTGTTACCGGTCGGTGCTGGCCAGCCGATCCGAGGCTGGCAGTGCTCTCGCACGCGGCAGCATGGTGGTCGTGGCAAGTCCCAGCGTTATGGCGCTGGTCTCGGATGTCTGCCATGTGAGTGCTCGGCCCCGGCTGATCGCCGCTGGCCCCACAACCGCAATGTCCGCAACAGCACACGGCTGGCCACCGGATGCCGTGGCCAGCGAGCCCTCAACCGAAGGAGTCGCTTCAGCCATTCGCAGCGTGTTGGGCTCGTGAGCAACGATCTTCTGTTGCGCGCCTGTCGGCGCGAGCAGGTCGAGCGCCCGCCGGTGTGGATGATGCGGCAGGCCGGCCGGTATCTTCCCGAGTACCAGGCCGTTCGCAAACGGGCCGACTTTCTCACTATGGTGCGGACGCCGGAGCTGGCGGTCGAGGTCACGCTCCAGCCGGTAGATCTGATCGGCGTTGACGCCGCCATCATCTTCAGCGACATCCTGGTGCTGCCCCAGGCCATGGGCATGAGGCTCTCGGTAGACGAGGGGGTCGGGCCCCGATTTCACCAACCACTTCGCGCATCCGCTGACTTCGAGCGCCTGCGAGATGTGGATCCTGAGGAGGGTCTTGGATACGTACTCGATGCGCTCCGTCTGGCCCGTCGTGAGCTCGAAGGCAGAGTGCCACTCATCGGGTTTGCTGGAGCTCCATGGACATTGATGAGCTACATGATCGAAGGCTCCGGCTCGAAGTCCTTCAGTCACGCCAAGCGGCTTCTGGTCGAGTCACCTGCCAGAGCCCACTCGCTGCTTGCCCGGCTGGCTCAGCTGGTTGGCCACTTCCTGGTGGCACAGGTAACTGCTGGTGCGCAGGTGGTGCAGCTGTTCGACTCCTGGTCTGGTGCGCTTGGGCCCCGGGATTTTCGCGACTTCGCGTTGCCCTATCTGCGTGACGCGGTCCGGATCGCCCGCACGGCAGGAGCGCCGGTGATCGCCTTCTGTCCGGGTTCAGGCTGGGCTCTGGAAGAAATCGCTGCAAGCACCGACGCAGACGTGATCGGCGTGGACTGGCACACCGACGCTGCCGATGCCCGCCGACGTCTGCCGGTTTCACGAGTGGCGCTACAGGGGAATCTGGATCCTTGCTGGCTTTATGCCGAGCCGGCCCGGATTCGGGTAACGACGCATCAGATGCTCGCCGCGTTTGGCGGCCGAGGGCATATCGCTAATCTGGGACACGGAATTCTCCCGGACACACCGGTGTCCCACGCTAGGGCGTTTGTCGAAGCCGTACGGGAGTGGCGCCCGTGAGCAAGCGTGAGTTCCGCGAGCTGGTCACTGAACGGGTCGAGAGCCTGCATGATGCGGCCACGGAATTTTTGCGCCGGCTGGATCAGGGAGGATCCATTCGGGAGGATCGGTGGCATCGAGAGGGTGGCGGCGGCGGGGTGAGCAGGATGCTCTCAGAGGGAAACACCTTCGAGAAGGCGGGAATCAACCGGTCCGCTGTTGAGGGCTCTCTCGCGCCGCTGTTGGCGCAACGTATCGGAGCCAACCCAACTGGAATGGGCGAGGCCAGGTTTTTCGTGACTGGCCTCAGCTTGGTGGCGCACCCGCGCAGCCCGATGATCCCGACCGTTCACCTCAACGTCCGATACTTCGAGATCGCCGGACCCTCGGGCATCGTACAGGATGCCTGGTTCGGAGGAGGCACGGACCTCACGCCGACCTATCCGTATCCGGAGGACGCTGCCTATTTCCATCGGACTTTGAAACAAGCCTGCGACAGGCACCATGCCGGCTTCTACCCGCGCTTCAAGACCTGGTGCGATCACTACTTCGTGAATACGCATCGAGGCGAGGAGCGCCGCGGTGTCGGCGGCATCTTCTTCGATCACCTCCGCTCTGGGGAAAGCGGCCTTTGCCTGGAGCGGCTGTTCGGGTTCGTCAGCGACATCGGCAGCATACTTCCCGAGGCCTACGGTCCGCTGGTGGAGGCCCGGCGCCATACCGCTTATGGAGAACGGGAGCGCCGGTTCCAGCTGGCGCGGCGTGGACGGTATGTGGAGTTCAACCTGGTGCACGATCGGGGTACGCTGTTCGGTCTTCAGACCGGGGCGAGAATCGAGAGTGTGCTCATGAGCCTGCCGCCACTCGCGGCTTGGGAGTATGCGCCGGTGTATCCTGCCGGGTCGTTCGAGGCGCGGCTGTTGGAAATGCTTGAGCCGAAGGATTGGACGACGTTCGAAGTTGCTTGAATAAAAAACAACGTGTCGTTCATGCGGCCATCTCGTCGGGGAGTAGTACAACGGCCCCTCGTACCTCTCCTGTCCGAAGCCGCTCGAGCCCGCGATTTGCTTCTCTCAAGGCAAGGGTTTCAGTCTCCACTCGAAGCTGACATTCCTCGGCGACACGGAAGAACTCCTCACCATCTTGACGGGTGAGATTGGCGACGGAGCGGAGGGTGCGTTCGCCCCACAGAATCTCATAGGGAAACGCGGGAATCGGGCTCATGTGGATTCCGGCGCATACGACCGTACCTCCCTTGGCAACCGCACGCAGCGCCGTAGGGATCAGTGCGCCCACCGGCGCAAATATGATGGCGGCGTCGAGCGGCTCGGGTGGACTCTCCGCCGAGCTGCCGGCCCAGTGGGCGCCCAGTTCGCGGGCAAACTGCTGACCCTTGAAATCTCCTTCCCGAGTAAAGGCAAACACTCGCCGGCCCTGGTGTCGCGCGATTTGTGCTACCAGGTGGGCTGCCGCGCCAAATCCGTAGAGACCCAGGCGTTCGGCATCGGCGGCGGCGCGCAGCGAGCGATGGCCAATGAGGCCGGCGCAGAGCAGGGGGGCGGCCGACACATCGTCGTATGCGCCCGGTAGCCGAAAACAGAATCGGGCATCGGCTACGGTGTAATCGGCATAACCGCCGTCCCGCTGGTATCCGGTGAAGCAGGCCCGATCGCACAAGTTCTCCCGGCCACTCAGACAGTAGCGGCATACGCCACAGGTCCAGCCTAACCAGGGCACACCCACGCGGTCGCCGGGCCTGAACTGCTTCACGTCTACGCCCACGTCGAGGACCGTGCCGACGATCTCGTGCCCCAGGATCAGCGGCAGCTTGGCGTTCGCCAGCTCGCCCGCAGCCACATGCAGGTCGGTCCGGCAGACCCCGCAAGCCCGCACCTGTAACAACACTTCTCCGGTACCCGGGCGCGGTGCAGGCAGGCGACAATGGCGCAGCGCCTGGTTGGGCCGGTCCAGCACCATGGCGTTCATCGTCCTTGTCATGGTTCGCTTCCATGAGGATCACTCCGAAACATCGGGAGCTTGGCCAGGAGCCGCCCCCAGCTACGCAGCTGACTGGTGACGAGAAACAGCTCGTGCACTCGGCGCTGTCCGTTTCTTCCCCACTCCGTCCGTGCCGCAGGATCGGCCAGCATCTCCCCGATAGCTCGCTCCAGTTGAGGCAGGCTGGTGGGATCCTCGATGAGCCTACCATCGAGTCCATCACGCATCTGGGTTCGCGGACCCACCGCCCGCGCATTACTCAGCACCGGGATGCGCTTCCACATTGCCTCAGCGATGGTGAGTCCGAAGCCCTCCCGAAGTGAGTTCTGCACTACCAGCGTCGACGCGCGCTGCAAGGCGTTCACCATGAGTGCGTTCTGTTCCAGGGAGCGCATTGGAAGGGTGATGATGGCGATATCGTCCTGAATGGCGGGGTTCAGGTTCACGTAGAGATCGCGGAGCTCGGCAAGCACCTCCTGCGCTTCGGGATCGTCCTGAATTGCTTCGGGCGCTGGCCCTGCCAGCACCAGGCGGACCAGATCGAGTCTCCTCCGTTGTACTGGGTCCGGGATTGACGCACTGCGGTACACCGATTGTTTGAGCGAGGCGAAAGCCTCGAACAGCGGCCGGAATCCCTTGAGCCGGTCCCAGCGCGAGACCTGCGTGACGATGGGCCGGGTCAGAAGACCGATGTCTTCCATGGAATTGGCTGGCGCCGAGCGACCATCCGGCAGCACGCGCATGGCCTGATCGGGGTAGGGTGGGTCAACTGTTGGCCCCGGGCAGACCACCAGACCGCCGGTGCAGAGAACCTCCACTGCGCCGCGGAGTGAGAGTTCACAGTTCTTTGGCGCGAGCGGATCTATCCCGGGAAAGATGACGGTTGACCGGCCGGCGAGCCTCTCGGGGATGTATTCCGGCGCGGAGAATACGGCATGGTCGTAGGCATCGAGGTATGGCGCTAGAAAATCCCAGGCTGCTCGGGTGGCCGTATTCTCCTGGTCTAGTCCGATGTGGCAGCGCCAGATCATGACTGTTGAGAGATGGTCCCGCAGAAGGCCGGCGAGCGGAAGCGGCTGAGGATCATGCACCACCAGGATGTCGCCGGGTCGAACGAGGGTGCGCAGCTCATCTGCGTTTTCCCGATTCACCCGCTCGAACAGCTCACGCTCGGAGTCCCCGAGCTGCGGGTCACCGGTGCCGTGGATCAGGTTGTGAATGTGCTTGGTCAGGGAGAAAAACTCGGGCTCGCGCGAGCCGATTACCACCCACTCCGCGTGGACACCGAGATCTCTGAGCAGCGACACGACGTTCAGCAGCATCTCGGCCACCCCGCCGCCCTGGGCGGTGGAGTTCACCATCCACACCGTCCGGCCGGCAAGTCGTGGAACCACCGCCGCCGCCTCGCTCCGGAGCTGGTGCACCGCCGGAGCCAGGTGCGCCACCGCCTCGTATTCGGCCAGTCGCCGATTGACTCCGAGCTGAACGCGCTGAATCAGTCGGTCGCCCGCCATCAGCCAAACGACTCTGCTGGTGCCGCCGGAGAACCGGATTTCATCGACTCGCTTTTGCTTTCTTGACTCTCACTTGACGGCTTAGCTCCACGGTTGGTTCGAACGTGCTCTCCAACTCGAGCACCGCAGCGCTAGTTCCTTCTGGCGGGGCGGGATACTGCGCAGCATGTTGATGGAGCCCCGCTCAAGCTCCGGTCGTGAAACTCTCCCTGGTCTTGGTCTGAGGTGTCGCTGATGCTGCTTCTTCACCGCTACCGTCGCCTTTTTACCGCGTTCACCGTTTCTGTTGTAGCTGTGTACTGCGGTGGAGGGGATAATATCGGACCACCCGCAGCCGGCACTCTGGAAATTACGACCTCGACCAGTGGTGTCGAGCTGGATGCGGACGGCTATACCGTGCAGATCGATGGCGGATCCGTCCAGACTGTCGGGGTTGAGGCAACGATTACCACCCGTCAAGTCACCCCAGGGGCTCACACGGTTCTCTTGGGAGGGCTGGCGGCCAACTGTAGTGTCGCCGGAGACATCCCGCGGTCCGTCACCGTAACGGCAGGTGAAACGACGACGGTCAGCTTTGAAGTAACCTGCACGGCAACCACTGGCAGCCTTACCATAACCTCCGCTACCAGCGGGCCATCTCCCGACGCCGACGGCTATACCATTTCGATCGACGGTGTCGAACGCGGAACCTTGTCTGCCAATGCGGCCGTCACGATCAGTGGGCTCACACCAGGCACTCACCCCGTAGCACTGGGTGGCGTCGCGGGCAACTGCCAGATCCAGGGCGACAACGCCCGGACGGTGACTATTACCGCAGGAGAGGACGCCAGCGTGGTATACACCATCACTTGCGCTCCACCTCCGGCAGGAGCGGGGGATCTGCGGATCATAACCGCGACGAGCGGACCCGATCCGGACCAGGATGGATACACGTTCACGGTTGATGGAGGATCCAGCCAACCGATCGCGATCAATGCCCAGAGCCTGCTCAGTAATTTCGCCCCGGGTAGCCATAGTGTAGAGCTGGCGGGTCTTTCGGGAAACTGCACGCTGCAAGGAGCCAACCCTCGCTCGGTAACGGTCACAGGCGGAGCCACGGTAGACTTGAGGTTCGCCATCACTTGCACCGCCACGACGGGAACCATTCGGGTGAGTGTGACGACCTCCGGGTCGCCGGCGGACCCCGATGGCTATACTGTGACACTCAACGAAC
The DNA here is from genome assembly GCA_036258655.1 of Gemmatimonadales bacterium. Lineage (GTDB taxonomy): Bacteria > Gemmatimonadota > Gemmatimonadetes > Gemmatimonadales > GWC2-71-9 > CAVVWJ01. Next base: position 6,873 of record DATADG010000150.1, read on the forward strand.
AGGCGCCGGGTCTTCCGGTTGCGACGAACGGCACTGTCAGCTTCAGTAGCGTAGCAGCGGGTATTCATACCATAGCCCTTAGCGGGCTGGCCGCGAACTGTAGCGTGCCTGAGGGCTCCTCGCAGGCGGTTACACTGGAGGCGGGAGCATCATCCGAAGTCAGCTTCTCGGTCACCTGCACCCCGGCAGGTGTGGCAAGTCAGCTGGTGAAAATTTCCGGCGATCTCCAGACTGGACGGGTAGGAGCCGTGCTCGGCGCACCGCTGGTCGTGAAGGTCACCGATGCTTTGGGAGGTGCGGTCCAGGGTGTGGCTATCACCTGGAGCACAACGGGCGGTGGCAGCCTCAGCGCAACTTCAACTCAGACGGACGCGAACGGCGAGGCCTCAGTCACACGAACACTGGGGGGAACCATCGGGCAGCAGACCACCCTCGCTACAGCTGACGATCTGGCCGGCTCTCCGGCGACCTTTACTCATACCGCTACTGGCGATGCCACCGGCGGTGTAGGACGATGGGACCCCGCGTTTACAACGCCGGTTGTCGGCGTCCACATGCACCTGCTGCCGACAGGGAAGGTGCTCCTGTGGGGTGATAGGGGTGACGCGCAGATCTGGGATCCGACGAGCGGAGGCTTCACTCCGGTGGCGAAGACCTACAGGATCTACTGCACCGGGCACACTATGCTGGCGGACGGCCGACTGCTCGTGGTGGGAGGCACCAGCCCCAATACCCGAGGGCTCCGGTTCGCGACGATCTTCGATCCGTCCACCAATAGCTGGAGCGCCACGAGTTCGATGGCGCAAGGGCGATATTATCCGACTATCACCGCCCTGCCCAACGGCCATGCTCTCGCTGTGTCCGGCCACGATACAGCACTGTCCGTGGTCACGATCCCCGAGGTTTGGGACGGCAGCACCTGGCGCCGCCTCACGACTGCCCCGCTCGCGATTCCGAATCCGTTCTACCCGGCAATGTTTGTTGCTCCCAATGGCCAGGTATTTCTTGCCGGGTTCAACCAGCCCACCCGCTACCTGGACGTAACCGGCACCGGCCGATGGACCACAGTGGCGAACCGGAACGTCGAGGACCGGGTCCTCGGCAGCGCAGTGATGTATGCGCCAGGAAAGATTCTGTACGTCGGCGGGGGGCAGAAGCAGCCTTTCAACGGTCCCCCGACGGCGACGGCTG
>DATADG010000151.1:0-6515 GCA_036258655.1 Gemmatimonadales bacterium
CCAGAAATCGACATTGAGACCGGGCGAGTACTGCTTTGAGGTCAGATTGGCATAGCCGAACCAGCCCGCGTCCGGAGCTGCTCCGAAGAACCAACTGGAGTTGAGGAACAGTCCGCCCAGCAGAAAGACCCAGTAGCTGAACGCGTTCAGCCGCGGAAAAGCGACATCCCGGGCTCCTATCTGGAGCGGTATGAGGTAATTGAAGAACATCGCCGACAGCGGCATGATCGCCAGGAAAATCATGGTCGTGCCGTGCATTGTGAACAGCTGGTTGTACGCCTCCGGGGAGAGGAATGTGTTCTCGGCCGTGCCCAGCTGGATCCGAAGCAGCAGCGCCTCCAGTCCCCCCAGGAGGAAGAAAAAGAAGGCGGTGGCCCCATACAGAATGCCGATCCGCTTGTGGTCAACGGTGGTGATCCAGCTCCAGAGCCCCGTCTTTTCCCCGTGGCCTGCCGCCGTCTGCACCTGATGCTGATCGAGTACCCTGGTTGCCATACGAACCTTGAGTCGTGGTGTTGGAAGAGCCTCAGAGCGTGTGCGCGGGCCAGCCTACCGGTGAGCCCGAAGATAGGCCGCCAATGCCTGAGCCTCGGCCTCGCTGAGTCCAAGATTAGGCATCAACACCCCTTTTTTGATGCCCTGCGGATCTCGAATCCACCGCGCCAGATTTTCGTCCGTGTTCCGTAACGTGCCCGCCGCGAGGTATGAGCGTGACCCGATGTTGGCCAGATTCGGACCGACCATCCCCTTGGGCGCGTTCACCGCCTGCAAAGAGTGACACGCAACGCATCCTTTCGTGAGGAACAGCTTCTCACCGGCAGCGTATTGGGGATTCTGAGGACCGCCGGGTGCACGAGTCTGTGGTACCGTGGCTCCGGCGCTGGCCGTCTGTGTTGCGGAGGCATTTCCGGCGGGCGTGGCCTGACTCGCGCCCGCTGCAGGCTTGGTGCCCGCCGGCTTGGGGCCGAGCGTCTGCATGTGCGCCAGCCACGCCTTGAACTCGTCGGGAGTCTGAGCCTGGATGTGATAGGCCATTCTCGCGTGCTGAATGCCGCAGAACTCGGCGCACTGGGCCGGGTACTCGCCGGCAGTCTCCGCCTTGAACCACATGCGTGTCTCACGATTGGCGAAGACGTCACGCTTGGCCGCAAACTGAGGGACCCAGAAGCTGTGGATCACGTCGGCACTGCCCATCCGCAGCGATACCGTCCGCCCGACCGGAATGTTCAGCTGATTGGCCGTGGTAAGGTTGTATTCCGGGTAGCGGAACTCCCACCACCACTGATGGCCGATCACTTCGATCTCCAGAGCATCCTTCCCCGGGGTAGCATTGGTCTGGAAGATGGCGCGAACAGTGGGGACAGCGATGGCGGCAAGAATCAGAGCGGGAATGACGGTCCAGACGATTTCAACCAGCGTGTTGCCATGAGTCTGGTGGGGTTCGGGATCTCCGGGTTTGCCCCGAAAGCGAAAAATCGCATAAATGAGGGCGCCTTCAACCAGAACGAAAACCAGCAGCGCCCACCGGACCGTTGTATCGAGCAGATCGTCGGCAATCCGGGCGAAGTCGCCCCTGGGGAGCAGTGTGGTTTGGGGATACTGCTCGGGACTGCAGCCGACCAGGAGCCATGTGAGCAGGCAGAGCGCAGTGACCAACCGGGACGCGCGCCACGCAGCGGGCCTCACCATTACGCGTTCATCCTGTTCGTAGAAAAATCCACTCGAACCCGAAGGGAAAACGTGAGCCAGCAGCACTTTATCCTTACCCTCCGTGAGTGTCAAGGAAGTCCGCTGCTATTTCGTCCTTTCCGGTGCGGTGATATCTTTGCTGTAGCTTCTTCCAACGCCTGGGGTTCTCACGCTCCAGGCCGATTCCTTTTTTATGCCCGGTTGCACCCATGATTCGTGAAATGCAAGAGAAGCTGGGTCGCGAGATCGATCAGCTCAGCCACGAACTGAATATTCTCCTGCCTCAGGCAATCGCTCAGGCTGTCGAGCTCGGCGATCTCCGGGAAAACTCAGAGTACAAGGCGGCGTTGGAGCGGCAGCAGTTCGTGCAGGCTCGACTGGGCCAACTGCACCAGCGATTGAATCAACTGGGACAGCTCGCAAACACCGAAGCGCCGACCGATAGAGTCGGGCTCGGCTCCAAGGTCACCGTGCTGGACCTGGACACTCAGGAGACAGACACCTACGTGGTGGTTCTGGCCGAGATGATGGATATCGATGCGGGCCACATATCGCTTGCGTCACCGCTCGGCCGGGCGCTGGCCGGCGGCAAGGTGGGTGACGAAGTGAGTCTTCGGCTTCCCACCGCCACCCGCCGGCTTCGGGTCATCGATCTGGTCACCGTGCACCAGGCCGAGGCCAACGGGAGTAACGGAACCAGCTGATGGAGTTTCCCAGGAAGCAGCTCCTCGTCGTCGGCGATCGGGTGCTGATCACACCCGAAGACGGCGATGAGCGTACTCGTGTCGGCCTCTACCTGCCGGCCACAGCCATAGACGCCCAGCAGGTACAGACCGGCTTGATCGTGGCCACCGGCCCTGGCACGCCGGTCGCCGATCTCAGCACGCTGGACGACGAGCCCTGGAAGATCGATACTCGCGAGAATCGGAGCCGGGGTATGCAAGCCAAAGTGGGCGATCACGCCATCTTCTTCCGCAAAGCTGCAGTGGAGATCACCTTCGAGGACAAGAAATATCTGGTGGTTCCCCAGGCGGCAATCCTGGTGCTGGTAAGGGATGAACTGCCTATTTGATCAGTCGATAGTCGCCAATCACTAGTCTCCAGTCATCGAAAATCGTGGTAGCCGCGGGAGAAGATGTGCTACTTCCTTTATATCGCCAGCCCGCTCACTCTGAGCGAGGTTCGGTCGATGCTGCCACCCGGACTGGTGGCTGACCTCGCCCCATCCGCTTATCGAGCGGCTCTCCAGCAGCTCCATCCTTCAGCAAAGACGGTAGCTCGACTCCTGGTCGGCTCCTGCTCCTGCGACCTGGTTCGGACCAGGCAGGCTGATCCGATCGCGGACGAGCGCGAGCTCCGGGCCCGGTTTCAGCAGGCAAGGCTTCCGCGATCCGCCATCATCCATGAACTGGAGCTCCACCGGCGAGGACCTGTGCCTCGCCCGGCGCCGCCGGATGATTGGCCGGGTGCCCTGACGCGGTTCGTGGTGGAGCACGCTCGGAATGCCGGACGGACTCTCTATCTACTGCATTTTGGTAGGCATGCCGAGAGCCCGGTGCCAGCATTACAGAGCACTCCCAAAATTTTTTCGGCGCGCGAGATTGGGGCCAGGCCCGGCAGCTGGTTAGTGGAAGGAATACCTACGCTGATCTCGTGAAAACGTCCGCACTTGGCAAGCAGAAGCCGTTAGTTAGATACAACGCATGATCGAGCCAGGTCCCGCCGCTGTCATACATCGTGAGGGCAGGTTTTCCGGCGCGAACGGCCTTCAGCTGTTCTATCAGGCCTGGCTCCCTGCCGGAGGCCGGCGTGACGCGGTGCTGGTCAACCTGCACGGCCTTGGGGACCACAGCGGTCTCTACCCAAACCTCGCCGCGCACTTCCCCACCCGACGATTAGCGCTCTACGCCTACGACATGCGGGGCAATGGTCGGTCTCCGGGGCAGCGTGCCTACCTCTCAGGATGGCATGAGTATCGGGACGACCTGCGCGCTTTCCTCAATCTGGTGTGGGAGTGGGAAGCAGGAATGCCGGTGTTTCTCCTCGGAAATAGTCTGGGGGGATTGGTAGTCCTGGATTATGCCCTGCATTTTCCTGAAAAGCTCGCCGGCGTGATAGCTGCGGCCCCACCTTTGGGGAAACTCGGAGTACCACCCTTCTTGATGTCCCTCGGCAGAGTTATGTCGCGAGTGGCGCCCCGGTTCTCATTGCGAGTGGGAATGGACCTCACTGGTCTCGCGCGGGATCCTGCGGTGATCGAGGCAGTCCTCGCGGACCCGTATTTCCATCGTGTCGGAACGGCCCGCCTGTCCACCGAGGTCACCGCTGCGATCTCACGAGTTCACGCCTTAGCGGACCGGCTCTCGGTCCCATTGCTCATCCTTCACGGCGCAGCGGATCGCATGGTACCTCCGGACGGTAGCCGTGAGTTTTTCGCCAAAGTACAGCATCCTGATCGAGAGCTCCGCGAGTATCCCGAGGCATACCACGGCCTCTTTGCAGATTTCGAGCATGGCCAGGTCCTGGCCGACGTGGACCGGTGGATTCGCGCCCGGATCCCGGCCAGAGAATTCCCAGCCGGAGGCTCGCGAGAGTAGGTCAGTTACGGTAATATCCGAGACCTGGTTCGATCCGAAGGCCGTGCTCACTCCCGATCAGTCTCACCCGCCTACACCCATCACCCGCGCCTTCATTCGCGCACTGCGCCTGCGCTGCCCGCACTGCGGCGGGGGGCCGATCTTCGTTACATGGTCGCGGCTGGTACCGAACTGCCCGGTTTGTGGGCTGGGACTGGAGCGAGGTGAACAGGGCTACTGGCTCGGGGCGTACTTCTTCAACCTCATGGCGGTTGAAACGGTGTTCAGCGTGTGGGTGGTCGGGTTCCTGGTATGGACGTGGCCCGACCCTCCCTGGCAGCTCTTTCACATCACGACAATCGCACTCATGCTGGTAGTCCCGTTTGCATTCTTCCCCTACTCGAAGACGCTGTTTCTCGCATTCGACCTGCTGGTACGCCCACCCACCGAAGAAGACTTCTCACTCCCTCACGAGGAAGCACGGAACCTCAGGCGCAAGCAAGTCTAGTAGATCATGCTGGATTGGATGTGCCAATGGTACGCTCGTGGGCCTCCATTCGCTCCATCACCTTCTCCGGAGCCACGTCCTGAGACAGCTCGGCGAGCTCGGGATTCCTCGCAGCTTCCACACCCATTTGCTCCGCAAGAGCCGTTACCAGGCTGATCAGCCGGGTGACCTCATGCTCGGCGAGCAGACTGATCTGAAGATCCAGGTCGGAACGCTTATCGGCCAGAGCCGCCATCCGGTTCTGCGAGATGAGAACAAAGGTCGACAGGAAGATCGCCTCAACCGATGCCACCATCGCCAGGACCACGAACGAAGGGTCGAAGCGTGGGACCCCGGGAATCCACCCGAGGTTGACGAGAATCCAGAGCCCAAAGAGCGCGATGTGGATGTAGACGAACCGCATGCTCCCGGTAAAGCGGGTCACGGCATCCGCAATTCGCTCCTGACGACTGCGCTTTCCTTCTTCTTCCTGACGGTGCAGCAGAAGTGCGTGGATGTTCCGCTCCACGACTTCGGTCAGGCCGGGGGCGCTTTTGTGACTAATGCTCGGCATGCTGTATAGCTAAGTGAGTAGCTGCTGCGGGTGTGTGGTGCGGCTCACACGTTTGTACCCGGGTCTTACTCCTGGTATCCCATTAGAGCGAATGGCCAGCATCACGAACGGTTCAGGACGACACCCGAGAGGAACGGACCCATAACATCGGCAGATACTCTACCCAGGGCCCAACTGCATCGCTGTACTGCCGCCCCATCACCCGCGCGATCTGGCAGAGATGGTTGAGGTCGTGAACCACCCAGGTTGCGAGTAGCTGACTTACAGTGACAGTACCAAGTTCGGGATGGAGCCCCGGCCGGTCGAGATCGGCCTGTGTGAGCCGGAGGGACTCCAGGCGGGACAGGTTGGCACGACGCAGCTCGGCGAACGTGTCGAGCAGCTCCGCCAGCGTCTTGCCTCTGGATTCGCGGAATTGAGCAAACCGATCGAATGGTGTGAACGCCTGGGACGCACCATGGGCGAGCACCAGCTCGAGCCGCGGAATCCAGTCAGTACGTTCTCCATGGATGAGGTGGCCGACGATATCAAAGGGACTCCAGGTATCGGCACCTTCGTTCGCCTTCGTCCAGGGTTCAGGCAAGCCTGCGAGCCAGGCTCGCAGAACGTCCGGAGTGGCCCGAAGCAGGGGCACTGCATTATCCATTGAAAAGTTCATCACGGTCTAACTTAGCGTGCCTATGTTCTCGTCAACCAGCTGGCGTTTGGCACTGCCGCTCATGGCCTGGGCCGGGTTGGTGAGCTGCGGGCGGGCTACCAGTCGTGACACCGAAGCGGCTCCAATCGTGTTCGAAGACCGGCTTGTCATCGAGGAGAACGACGACAAGTCACCGCTGGGTATTCCACCGGCTCAGCTGCCCGCACCGGGTGAGTGCCGCTTATGGAAACCGGGTCGCCCATTGAAGGAGCAGGGTCGACCGGGTTCCTGTGCCGCTATCGAAGCAGCGGCACCGGCAGAGAGTTGGATCCTATATCGTCCCCAGCAGGATCCTCGGCTGGTGCATGTGAGGGTGATCGATCCGGACCAGAAAGGATTGGTGATCCAGGTGCGAGTGTACGACGCCGCGCGGGGTACCTACCTAGGTTCAAAGCAGCGGGTTCGGCAGTAGCCCAGTGCATGAAGAGCTTCTTGACGCCTCGGATCTTCGGGATATATTCGGGATTGTAGTGTCCGAAGAAAACCCGAACT
>DATADG010000152.1:0-6663 GCA_036258655.1 Gemmatimonadales bacterium
GGTATTACTCGCGCTGGCCCTGCTGGCCGGATGCGGTGGCGACAGTGCTGCGGACAAGGCCGCCGGCGATCAGGACCGCGATCTGCAACGTCCGGCCGTCGATACCAGCGCTCCGCTCAACGACCGGCCGGCTACTGCCGCGAAGAGGCCCACCAGGACGGCCGCAACGTCCGCTGGCAAGCCTGTCTCAAAGAGCACCGGGAAGGCCACCTCGCCTATCCTCGCCACCGGTACCTCCATCTCCGCCAAGTTCGACGCTGGGATCAGCTCCCGGACGCACAAGGCAGGACAGAAACTGACGGGCACGGTGTCGTCTGACGTTAAGGACAAGAACGGAAGGGTAGTGATCCCCGCCGGCTCAAAAGTCCATCTTACGATCTCGGCGATTAAGGAATCGGAGAACAAGAGCGATAAGACCGGGAAGCTGGTTCTTACGCCCACTAAGGTCGTGATCGCCGGCGTCAGCTACAGCCTGTCGGCTTCCGCTTCGGCTCTGGATCGGACGCTGAAGGATCGGAAGACCAATGCCGGTGACCTCGCTAAGGTCGGTGTGGGCGCTGGTGCCGGAGCGCTGTTGGGAACTGCTGTCAGCGGCGGCAGCACCAAAGGCGCAGTGATTGGTGGCGTGGCGGGGGCAGCGGTCGGGACTCAGCGGGCAATCGAGACCCAGGACCGTGACGTCGTCGTTCCCTCCGGTTCACGCCTGAAGTTGACCTTAAAAGCTCCGTTCCGCCGGGGCGCCTAAACTCAGAGGCGCAGTCGAGTGACCGCCCCGGGGCAGACACCCCGGGGCGGTTTTCGTTTATATAGCCAGCCGAGAGGAATGGGCTATACTCCGGAATGTCCCGGGCGTTCGTCAACGAAGATGCCGGAGCGGGAGAAGCTCCGCGGTTCCAGCTGCCAGGCCGGCAAGACCCCTCCTACGACCTCGCCGCCGCTCGCGCCCTTCTCCGGGGCGCAGACATCGGCGATACTGCCAGCGCTGAATCGGCCACTGGCTATTACTGGGGTGAGCCGAGGCTGCGGCGGTTCGTGGAGCGGATCCGGGACGAAGCGGTCGAAGATGGTGATGAGCGGCTGGAGCAGCTGGCGGAACGATTCCTCAGAGTCCGCAGCGGACCGGATTCTTCAACTCGTGAGACGAGGACGACAATGCGCCAGGATGATATGGGATCGAGCGAGATCAATGAAGTGTTGAACCCCCACCGGGGCGAGGAGCAGGCTCGGGCCCGAGAGCACACGGCTGACCTCCTTGCTCGGCGGGGTGTGCTGCTGTTCGGCAACGAAAGCGACGAGGAGCTGGCTGACTTGTGGTCAGCGGTAGAGCGGTTCGAGTCACTGGTCGAGGCCCGCGGTGGCGATACCATGACCAATGCCCCTGATTCAGCGGAGCCCGACAATCCATCCTTTGTCTTGCCTGAGCGGAAGGCGCGAGAGTCCGCCGGCGAGTATACCCGGCGAATTCTCGATGCGGCGGCGGAGTTGACGAACTTCGAGAGGTAAGAGGTCAGGGAAGGCGGTGGAGGTTTCCCGCTTTCCCGCTTCTCCGCTTTCCCCCTTCGCGTCCGTGCCGCTGGAGCCGAGCCTCCCGGCGGTACGGGAAGACGTCGACCACTTCGCCTCGAGCAAGCCGCTGCTGGACGTCGTGCCAGAAGGCGATGTCCAGCAGGTCCCCGTGAGCTTCCAGAAAGACCTCTCTCAGCTCCCCGGCTGGAACCAGGAAAGCGGCGAACTCTTCGGGAAAGACGTCCTGCTCTCCCACATAGAACCACGGTTCGGCCGAGAGCTCGTCTTCGGGCGTAACCGGCGGCGGAATGCGCCGGAAGCGGCACTCGGATAACGGGGAAAGTTCATCGTAATCGTAACAGATCACACGCCCATGTCGGCTCACGCCAAAGTTCTTGAGCAGCATGTCCCCCGTGAAGATGTTGGCTGCTGCCAGATCCTTGATCGCATTGCCGAAATCGAGCACCGCTTCGCGTGCCGGAGCGTCGTGGGCGTCCCGGAGAAAGAGATTGAGAGGTGTCACCCGGCGCTCGGTATAGAGATGGCGGACCACCACCGTTTCGCCTTCCACCCGGATGGTCGTGCCCGCCACCGATACCAGGTATTCCAGGAGCTCGTCAGGGAAGCACCGACGGGGAAATTCCAGGTGCTCGAACTCCTGCGCGTCCGCCAATCTCCCGACCCGGTCCCGAATGAAAACGAACTGGTATTTGGCCATGACGGCCCGGCGGGTGGTGTTCTTGGGTGCGCCGAAGCTGTCCTTGATCACTTTGAACACCACGTTGAACGAGGGCAGTGTGAACACCGCCATAACCATTCCTTCGTCCCCCTCGACAAAGGCGAACCGGGCGTCAGATGCCTCGAGGTGCCGCATCAAGCCACGGTAGAGCTCGGTCTTGCCGTGCTTGTTGTAGCCAATCGCCGTGTAGAGCTCGTTGATTTGTTTGAGCGGCATGATCGAGCCGAGGAAACGCACCAGTGCACGCGGGCGGGGCGCGTCGACCCGGAAGTAGGTCCAGCTGAACCCGAATACGACGCTCGCCTCATCCGAGGTCATGAGCACCGCGTCGACCACGATCCCCCGCTCGGCGTGCAGCAGCGGCAGAACCAGTGGGATGACCTCCTCACCTGACCGGATCCGGCCGACGAGATACGCGCCCTTGTTCCGGTAAAACACGGATCGGAGCAGATCGATCTCGATAGGGTTCCCGTCTCCTGCCGCCTCCCGAACTCGCGCCTGGATCAGCTCAGCGACGAGCACCGTGTCACGATCCAGCTGGGCATAGGGAACCGACCAGGAATAAGCGAGCAGCATTCGACGAACCAGCTCGGCACCGACCATTGGCGCGGTGTAGGTCTCGTAAACCGGTGGCTCATCGGCTTGCTCGTAAGGCGGGCTGCCGGTGTCGAGGTACTCGATGGCAGGATCCACTCCAACCGTGCTGAACACCTTCCGAGTGACCGAGTTGAAGAATGTTGCGGCCAGCTCGGCGTCGGCCCGCTGTGCTACCCGCGATGCGTGATCGGCCTTCATCGCTGCCCACACCGTCCGCTCCATGACCGCATCGGAGAGTATATCATGCACGTCGGACACCGCCGCATCCACGTGGGTCTTGTAGAGCTCCAGCCGAGCTGTCGCGTCGCTCTGGGCACCGGACCAGTCCCGCTGCTCGAACCGGCTGCGGGCCCGCGCAGTGATCTCGTTGAAGCCGCGGGCGTACTCCTCGTAGGCCGTCTGGATGGCGCTGACCGCGGGAGCAATGGGGCGAAGCATCGTATTGCTGTTCATGTACGATCCGATCAGATTCAGCGGCAATATCCTTCGATAACTCGATCAGCGACGAGGACACGTAGCATGTCACCCACTTCCACGCCCCTCCAGCGACTGGCACCCGCGCCGGCCGCCGGCCAGGCGATCACGATGCGTGATGGTCGACTCCAGGTCCCCACCGAACCCATCATTCCATATATAGAGGGCGACGGTACCGGTCCCGACATCTGGCGCGCATCGCAGTACGTGTTCGACCAGGCAGTTGCTCGCGCTTATGGACAGCGGCGGCGCATTGCCTGGCTCGAGGTGCTCGCCGGTGAGAAGGCCAAAAACCAGACCAACAACTGGCTCCCTGATGAGACCCTTGCTGCCATCGATCGCTATCTGGTGGCGATCAAGGGACCGCTAACGACGCCGGTGGGAGGCGGGTTTCGTTCGCTGAACGTTGCGCTCCGCCAGAAGCTCGATCTGTACGCCTGCGTTCGGCCGGTCCGCTACTTCCCTGGCGTCCCCTCGCCGGTCAAGTCACCACAAGACGTCAATATGGTGATTTTTCGGGAGAACACCGAGGATATCTACGCTGGAATAGAGTACAAAGCCCAGAGCGAAGAAGCCCGCCAGGTGATCGAGTTTCTGCAGGAGCGGATGGGAGTGCAGACGATCCGCTTCCCCGCCACGAGCGCAATCGGCATCAAGCCCATTTCAGAGGAAGGTTCGAAGCGTCTGATTCGCTCGGCCATCGAGTACGCCCTGGTGCACAAGTTCGAGAGTCTCACCCTGGTGCACAAAGGCAACATCATGAAGTTCACTGAAGGTGCCTTTCGTGACTGGGGGTACGCTGTGGCTCGTGACGAGTACGGCGCGAGCGAGATCGACGGCGGTCCCTGGTGCCGCCTGCCCGGGGGCATGGTCGTCAAGGACGTCATAGCCGACGCGTTTCTCCAGCAGATCCTGACCCGCCCTAAAGAGTACGGCGTGATCGCCACGATGAACCTGAATGGTGACTATATCTCCGACGCGCTCGCCGCCCAGGTTGGTGGGATCGGCATCGCGCCGGGAGCCAACATCAATTACATCACCGGACACGCTGTCTTCGAGGCGACTCACGGCACAGCGCCGAAATATGCCGGCCAGGACAAGGTCAATCCTGGTTCGGTCATTCTGTCCGGTGAGATGATGCTTCGCTATCTCGGATGGGACGAGGCGGCTGACCTGATCATCTCATCCCTGGAGAAAACCATAGGTCAGAAGCGCGTTACCTACGATTTCGAGCGGCTCATGCCAGGAGCCACGCTGCTGAAGACGAGTGAATTTGCCAGGGCGATGGTCGATAACATGACGAAGTGAAAGTGAAGAGTGTTTTTACTTTTCACCCTTCTTCACTTGTTTAACGCTCACGTCCCTTCAGTCTATTGATTTCTCGTCTGTCCTTCTTTGTCGGCCGCCCCTTCTCGGTCACAAACACGGAGTGCAGTGCCTTGAGCTGCAGCGCCAGAGCTTCCCGCGCTGCCCGACTCTCCGGCCTTTCCTCATAGAGTTGCGATGCTCGCGCTGGTGGCCCTCGGTGGCTGGTAAGCTCTCGCACCACCACCAGGTGTTCGTAGGGGCCCTGCCGGATCCGGATTTCGTCTCCTACCTGGAGCGGTTTGGCGCGTTTGATCCGCTCTCCGTTGACCTGCACTTTGCCGCCGGAGACGGCTTCGGCCGCAAGCGATCGCGTCTTGTAGAAGCGTGCGGCCCAGAGCCATTTATCGATTCTGGTCCTGTCCTCGGTTTCGGTCATAGATGCAAAAGTAGTGGCTCGTGGGCAGAATCCGAGCCGGTACCCCCCGCCTGGGCCACTCTAAGCTAAGTCTACGGCGGCGCGGCATTTGCAGCGCTAAACCGAACCGCGACCCCTGAATAGGCATCCATCGTGACGCACCTGATCCACCTCTGGCTCTGGCTTGCCGCCATCGGCGCTCCACCGCGTCCCGCACGGCTCCCCATGCCACCGGACTCGGGTGAGGTTCGCATCACCCTGGACTCTACCCTTTCCGCGGCCAGGGCTGCTCTGGCCCGCGGTCGTCCATGGCAGGCAACTCGTCTCCTCACTGACGCGCTGCGCGACTCCACCAGCCGAACGCCGGCAACCATCTTCCTGGCTGCCAAGGCCGCGAGCGAGTGGGGTGGCTGGACCGAGGTCCTCCAGCTTCTTAGTCAGGAGCCCTGGATTGACTCATTGTATGAGGGCCGCGCTCGCGTGCTCCTGACCCGTGGAGCCCTGGAGCTCCGCGCGGACAGCGTCGCATTGCTGCATGCCATGGAGTCTCTGCGGCGGGACCCCTCCTCGGGCGAGCGTCTCATGTTGTTGGGCACCGCGCTGGCCCGCAACAGTGCCAGAGACAGTGCGGCCGCCGTGCTGGTCCGCGCCGCAACCCGCTTGCCGTCGATCGCGGAGTGGATCCGACTTCGCGCTGCGGCCGTAACTGCGGACAGTACGGCGAGAGCCAACCTGTATGGAAGCATCGAAGATCCGCTGCCGAAGAGCCGAATACCCTGGACAGAAGCCACGGCTTACGAAAACACGGGTAACCTGGTCGAGGCTGCCCGTCGATACGCTCAGTTGGGGGAGCACATAACCAGCTTGCGGCTGCGCATCGCCTCGACCTCCGACAGCGCACCCCGAGCCGCCGTTCGCGGCGAGGTGTTCAAGCTGCTTGCAGGTCGACTCTCGCCCGGAGCCGCTCGACAGCTCATTGCGCTCATCGACAGCGCATTCGCGCCACTTGGGCCCGCTGAGGAGCTGCTGGCCGCACGCGCCGCCTCAAGCGCGGGACTCGCCAGCCGCGCTGCCACCGGCTTCGCCCGTGCCGGCAGTGCGCGGCTCGGCACCGGCGAGGATCGTTTTGCTTACGCCACTGCGCTCACCCGGCTCAAGCGGAACCGGGAAGCCGCCGTGCAGTTCATGAAGGTTCGCACCCCCAGTTCGCTCGCGGCGCTCTCCGCATATCATGGCGCGCGCGCGCTGGTCCGTGATGGACAGGTGAGTCGGGGCCGAAAGGCGCTGGTTCAGGTAACGCAGAAGTACTCTCGTGAAATCGAGCCGGCAGCCTCGGCCTATTTCCTGTTGGCTGATCTCGCATCGGACGACAGGGAGGATGTCGAAGCGCGCCGCCTCTATGGGATAGTAGCCAAGCGTTATCCGACCAGCCGCTTTGCACCGACCGCCCGCTTTCGGGCCGCCATGATCGCCCTTCTCAGCGATCAACCAAAGCTGGCTGCGCAGGAGTTTGATCTTCTGGCTGAGCGCCACCCCGCGAGCGACGAAGCGCTTGGCGCGGTGTACTGGGCAGGGCGAGCCTGGGCTGCTGCTGGCGACAGCATCGCCGCCCGATCGCGTTGGG
>DATADG010000153.1:0-9062 GCA_036258655.1 Gemmatimonadales bacterium
CCGAGAGGCGGCCCTCGGGTAGTCTCCTGCCGGAGCCCGGCGGCATTGCACGCATTAATGGAAAGGCGACTGGTCGATGCCGTGGTTCTGTCGCCGCAACCCGTTCTTCTGCCCGAGCTCTCCGGGTTCCGATCTCGCCTCCCGCTCGTCCCCTTGGTGGCCTACGGGCCATTCCGCCCTGACGACGGCGAACTACTGCTGGCCTGCCGGCCGACCGTCTCGGCGCTGGCGGTAGAAGGGGTGGACGATCCTGTTCTCGGGGAGCTTGTCGTCCGGGCGTCGCTCACGGAAGCACGCCGGCGAGCCCTGGCCGAGGCGCCGAGAGTACTTCGGCTGACCGAAGAGATTCAGCGAGCGTCGTGGGACATTCTGCTGGGGCAGGTGGAGCGCCCTACCCGCACCAGCGTCCTTGCGAAACGGCTTCGTGTCAGCCGAGAACACCTGTCACGTCAGTTTGCCGCTGGCGGCGCTCCCAATCTCAAGCGGGTCATCGATCTCACCAGGATTGCCTGCGCAGCGCAACTCCTGGGGAACCCCGGATACAGTATTCCCATGGTGGTGCGGGTCCTGAATTTTGCGTCACCGGGACACCTCGCGAGCACCGCACGACGCATCGCAAATGTGACTACCGACGGATTGGGGTCGTTGGGTCCCCGAGGGGTACTTGCCGCCTTCGTCAGGGGAAATACGAGGAGCAGGACGTGACCCAAGTGGGACTGTCCTGCGTGCTTGCTGCTCCAGGCATTGTGATTATTTTCACAAGCTAGATTGTAGCCCACCTTCAGCCTAGTTCGAGATCCATGGCCACTGAAACCATTCTCCGTCCCGGAGAGCTCAAGGAAATCCTCCTCAGGGAGATTGCGTCCGCCGATCTCGCCACTGAGGATGTCAGCGAGGTAGGGACCGTCCTGGAAGTGCGGGACGGCATTGCTCGCATCTACGGCCTCAAGTCGGCGATTGCCAGCGAAATGTTGGAGTTCACCGTCCAGGAGACTGGTGAGACGGTTGCCGGCCTGGTGCTCAATCTCGAGGAGGACAACGTCGGCGCCGCAGTCATGGGCGACTACCTCAAGCTGAAGGAAGGCGATGAGGTACGCCGGACCGGCCGGTTGCTCGACGTACCGGTCGGCCCCGCCATGCTGGGCCGGGTGGTGAATGCTCTGGGCCAGCCTGTCGACGGACGCGGTCCGATCCAGACGACAGCGCGGCGCCAGGTGGAGATGGTGGCTCCCGGCATCATTGTTCGTCAGCCCGTCAAGGAGCCGTTGCAGACCGGCATCAAGGCGATCGATGCCATGATTCCCATCGGCCGTGGCCAACGCGAGCTGATCATCGGCGATCGGGGCACGGGCAAGACCGCGATTGCCGTCGACACCATCATGAATCAAAAGGGCACCGGCGTAATCTGCGTGTACGTCGCGATCGGGCAGAAGCGCTCGACCGTGGCCAACGTGGTCGAAAAGCTGAAGGATGCCGGGGCGATGGAATACAGCATCGTGGTAGTGGCGTCGGCGTCGGATCCAGCGCCGCTGCAATACATCGCTCCGTACGCAGGCTGCGCCATCGCTGAATATTTCATGTACGAAGAGGGGAAGGCTACGCTCTGCGTGTACGACGACCTTTCGAAGCAGGCGGCGGCCTACCGGCAGCTCTCACTCATTCTGCGCCGTCCTCCGGGACGGGAGGCCTACCCGGGCGACGTGTTTTATCTGCACAGCCGTCTGCTCGAGCGGGCTGCCAAGATCGCCGACAATCCCGACATCACCCGCCTCGATCCGCGAATCAAGAAACCCAGCGGATCACTGACTGCACTTCCGATCATCGAGACGCAGGCTGGAGACGTTTCGGCCTACATTCCGACCAACGTCATCTCGATCACAGATGGCCAGATCTTTTTGACCACTGATCTTTTTTACTCCAACGTGCGGCCCGCGGTGGATGCCGGAATTAGCGTGAGCCGGGTAGGCGGCAACGCACAGATCAAGGCCATGAAGCAGGTGGCGGGTCCGCTCCGGCTCAGTCTGGCGCAGTACCGCGAGCTGGAGGCCTTCGCGCAGTTCGGGTCCGATCTCGACGCCGCCACCCAGCGGCAGCTCGCGCGCGGTGCCCGGCTGGTGGAGGTGCTCAAGCAGCCCCAATACCGTCCGGTGCCGGTCGAAAAGCAGGTTGTCATCATCTATGCGGTCACGAACGGATATCTGGACGACGTCGATGTGCCGCACATACGGCAATGGGAGCGTGATTTCCTGGATTACCTCGAAGCCTCCCATCCCGCGGTCCTGAAGGACATCAGGACCAAGAAGGCCCTGGACGACGATCTGACCAACCGGCTCAAGGGAGCTATCACCGCCTTTAAGCCGATGTTCGTGCCCGATAATGGCTAAAGGGCGGCAGCTGAAGGGTCGGATTCGCTCCGTCCAGAACACCCGCAAGATCACCAAGACGATGGAGCTGGTGGCCACCTCCAAGCTGAAGCGCGCGCAGGACCGGATCGTTGCCGCCCGGCCGTACGCAGAGGCCCTGCGCGAGGTGCTCGCCGACCTGTATGCTCCGGATCTGGCAGACAGATTTCCGCTGCTGCGACGGCCGGCTTCGCCGGCAAAGGGAGGTCCGAGGCGGGCCGCCCTGATTCTTCTCACCTCGAATCGAGGTCTTGCCGGAGGGTTCAACTCGAACCTGATCAAGGAAGCACGGCGCAGGATCGAATCGTTGGAGGCGGAAGGCTACACGGTAGACCTGCACGGTGTCGGCAAGAAGGGCATCGGCTTCTTCAAATATCTCGGCCGAAAGCTCGCCCTGGAGCGCCTCGACGTGGGAGATCGGCCCACAGCCGAGCATGCCGCCCAGGTGGTCGAGCCGCTGATCGAGGCGTACGCCGCAGGCGAGCTGGCGAGCGTCGACCTGGTGCAGGCTCGTTTCATCAGCGCCCTCCAGACACCGCCCACGACTGTTCGGATCTTACCGGTGGACACGGCAGGGAAGCAGGAAAGCGCGGATGCAGGGCGGCACGCGGGACAGCACGGCAGGGGAGCAGCGGGGCAGGAACATGAAAAGCCGTCCAGCCGAACCGCCAACTACATCCTCGCGCCCAATGCCGAGGCCATCCTCAGCCAGCTTCTCCCGCTCTATGTTCGGAACATGGTCTACCGCGGGCTGGTCGAGACTGCGGCGGCGGAGCATGGCGCACGGCGGACTGCGATGAAGAATGCTACTGACAATGCAGGCGAGATTCTGGAGCTGCTCAAGCGCACCTATAACCGGCAGCGGCAGGCGCAGATCACCCAAGAGATCGCGGAGATCGTCGGGGGCGCGGCAGCGTTGCAGGGGTAGGACGCTGTCATCCTGAACGCGGTGAGGGGGCAATCTCAGCTTTTGCTCTTTCGCTTCGCTCAGGATGACATCTCACACTGAAATCGAGAGACATACGATGGCCACAGCAATTGCAACCGAACGGGTCGACACCGGAAGAGCGACCGAGAAGAACGTGGGACGAGTTGTCCAGGTCATCGGTCCGGTGCTGGACGTCGAGTTCGAGCCCGAGCACCTGCCGGAGATCTATAACGCACTGGTGATCGAAGACGGCAGCGGACCCGTGCCGGTGCGGCTGACCGCCGAAGTCCAGCAGCACATCGGACAGAATCAGGTCCGCGCGGTGGCCATGAGCAGCACCGACGGTGTGACTCGCGGCATGAAAGTGATCGACACCAACCAGCCGATCACGGCGCCAGTGGGAGAGGCGGCCCTGGGGCGCATTCTGAACGTGCTGGGCGAGCCGGTAGACGGTGGTCCTCCCCTACCGAAGGATACTGAGCGGTGGCCGATTCACCGCGAGACCCCAAAGTTCACTGATCTCGAACCCAAGACGGAGATCTTCGAAACCGGCATCAAGGTCATCGACCTGATCGCCCCGTTCGTGAAAGGCGGCAAGATCGGCCTGTTCGGCGGCGCCGGTGTGGGGAAGACGGTCGTGATCCAGGAGCTGATCAACAACGTCGCCAAGGGCCACGGCGGTCGCTCGGTTTTCTGCGGCGTGGGCGAGCGCACGCGTGAAGGGAACGACCTTTACCTCGAATTCCGCGAAGCCAAGATCCTGGAAAATGTCGCGCTGATCTACGGTCAGATGAACGAGCCCCCCGGTGCGCGGCTTCGGGTGGGGCTCACCGGGCTTACGGTTGCCGAGTACTTCCGCGATGTCCAGGGGCAGGACGTGCTTCTGTTTATCGACAACATCTTCCGGTTTACCCAGGCGGGCTCCGAGGTCTCCGCGCTACTTGGCCGTATGCCGAGCGCAGTGGGATATCAGCCAACTCTCGCAACCGAAATGGGGGATCTCCAGGAGCGGATCACGTCCACGAAGAGCGGCTCGATTACGTCGGTCCAGGCCATCTACGTTCCGGCTGACGACCTGACCGACCCCGCACCCGCCACCGCGTTCGCCCACCTCGACGCAACTGTGGTGCTCTCCCGGGCCATCGCAGAACTGGGCATCTACCCTGCGGTGGATCCTCTGGACAGCTCCAGCCGAATTTTGGATCCACAGTACGTCGGCCAGCGGCATTACGACGTCGCCATCGGCGTGCAGCGAATTCTGCAGCGGTACAAGGCCCTCCAAGACATCATCGCCATTCTCGGAATGGACGAGCTCAGCGAAGAAGACAAGTTGATTGTGGCTCGCGCCCGACGCATCGCACGATTCCTCTCGCAACCATTCTTCGTGGCGGAGCAGTTCACCGGCTTCCCAGGCAAGTACGTCAAGCTCGACGACACGATCTCGAGCTTCGAGCGAGTGGTGGCCGGCGAGTTCGATGGGTTGCCGGAGCAGGCGTTCTACATGCAGGGTGGAATCGATGACGTGATCGCCCGTGCCAAACAGCTCGCGAGCGGGTGATGCAGGTCACGGTGATCTCCCCTGAGGCTTCTATGTTCGACGGTGAGGCGGACGCAGTGGTCGCGCCCGCTTTCGACGGCCAGGTCGGCATCCTGCCGAACCACGCACCGTTCATGACACTGCTGGGCGAAGGCACGCTGACGGTTCGCCGGGCAGAGGTCATGAGTCGCTTCCAAATTCGCGGCGGGTTTCTCCAGGTCGTCGACAACCGGGTGCGTGTGGTCACCGAATACGTCGAAGGAGCATCTCATGCGTCGTAATCTCTATGGCGGGCTTCTGGTGGCAGCGGCGGTCGCACTCTCCGCGGCCGAAGCCGCAGCGCAAGAGACCGGAACGCCGATGTTCAAGGCGCCCTATCGCGCGTTCACCAGCCACGAGTTTGGCGGCGCCTTTTCTGACCCCGGAGAGGGTGTCAGCTTTGCTCTCGAAGGGTTCTACAGTTATGGCCGGGGCAGCAACGATTTCGGCCTTCGCGCCGGGTTCGCGGATCCGGACGGTGAAGGCGACACCCGCCTACTTCTGGGCGGTGACTTTCGTACCCGGGTGTTGAGCTACAGCGAGAGCTTTCCCCTTGACGGTGCCCTGACACTCGGTGCCGGCCTCAACCTGGGCGATGGGGATGACCTGATTTATTTGCCGCTCGGCATCAGCCTCGGACGTCGCTTCGAGCTGGAGAACTCCAGGACAACGTTCACTCCATATGCGCATCCTGTCATCGTTCCGGTGCTCGGCGCCTCAGACGCGGCCGGCGGCGATGATGTCGGCTTTGCTCTCGGGCTCGGCGTCGACATGCGGTTCAGCCAGAACCTCTCGCTGCGGGTGAGCGGCGGTGTCGGTGATATCGAAGGTGTGGGGGTAGGTCTGACGTACGTACGCTAGTACGTCTCCGGTATATGCCAGGCGCCCGTCCGCGATCGCGGACGGGCGTTTTTTCGTTTGGCTTGCGCCAACACACGACCTACGTTGGCCTAGCGAACTTCGGTTGACTTCGCTCGAAGCGTTCCGCTACCTTCTGGCGCGCCGCTGGACCTGGCGGTCGAACTCTCGATCTCGTAGGAGACCAGGATGACACAACGCGCGAAGGCGATGATCGCGCTCGCAGGGCTGGTGGTGTGCCTGATGTCTCAGACGTCTCCTGTGGACGCGCAGGTGCGCGGAATCCCGGTCTATAACAACGGGATACCCACCGGCATTGCGATCTACGGTGACGTCGGCTTCCCCGATGAGCAGGCGGGAAAAGGGACAGCGTTCGCTGTGAGCGGGCGTGCCGGATTCGGCCCCTTCGGAGCAACGGCCATGCTGGCGACGTTCAACCCCGATGGTCCCGGTGACAACGATCTCTCGGTTGGCGCCACGCTCAATTACAAGATTTTTGGTGGACCCCTGATCCCGCTCTCCGTGACGTTGCAGGGCGGGATCGGATACTCGAAACCCGACGTCGGCCTTCTGCCGGGCGACGAGGATGAGCTCCGGTTTCCGGTGGGGCTCGGGTTTGCTCTGATGATCCCAAATCCCGCGCTGGCGATCCAACCCTGGCTCGCGCCCCGCCTCGACATTATCCGGGTCTCCGGTGCCAATCTGTCGGAGACCGAAACGAATTTCGGACTGGGCGGTGGGGTGGAGCTCAACCTGCTGAGCGGGTTCGGGCTCCATGCCGCCTATGACCGGGTCTTCACCGATGGGGGTGATCCGAGCGTCTTCGGTGTCGGCGCTCACTTCGCCTTTCGGATTCCGGGATGGTGATCCGGCGCTTTCGCCCGGCATCATCGCTTCCTTCATTGACGGCTGCCGCGCTGATCGCGATGCTCGGCGGCTGCGCACAGACTTTCGATGCGACTCGCCTGGGTGTGCCGGTCACATTGTCGACCGCGGTGGGCCAGCAAGTGGACGGCACCCGCTTTCGGGTCACTTCCCGTGCCCTGTACGCCTTCTGGGGACTCGCACGAATCAAGGATGCATCGCTTCGAAAGGCGCTCGCCGCCCAGCTGGTGGGCGGCAGTGGTATTGCCAATCTGCGCATCAAGGTCCGCAGCCGCTGGAGCGACGTCCTCATTACGGCCCTGACGGCAGGCCTCATCGTACCCCGTGCAGTAACCTACGAAGGCGTGGTCACCGGCTCGCCCCCGGCCTCTTCCCGCTAGCTGCTCTAGGTGCTCGTGATGCTGCTCACCGCATGGGTGGTGCCAGGGAGTGGGTATTCCACCCTCCACCCTGGTCACCCTGGCCAGGTACGTTTGGTCATCAATTGGAGCATGATATGAGAGTATTAGTAGGAGGCCTTGCGCTCCTGCTCGCACTGCCGGCATGTGCTGCCCGCAGCGAGGAGGCTACCGAGGACACGAGGGTTGCAACCGACACGATTGTCGAGACCAGACAAGAAGTCGATACACTGCTGGTCCAGACCGACACCACTGTAGCCGCCGATACAACCATCGCGGCGGATACGACCATCGTTGCTGATACAACCATCGCTGCAGACACCAGTGTGGCGGCGGACACGACTGTGCAGTCGGATACCACGAGGCTGGATGGAGGAGTGATCGGCGTTGACACGGCGCCGGCTGAGTAAGAGTACGGGCACGAGACCAGCGTCAGAGTGCGCAGGAGTTCCTCTCAACGCCTGATCACGTTTACACAGACTTGCGCAATAGCTCCACCAGCATCTGTGCGCTGCGTTCTGCTGCTCCCAAACCGCGCTCGACTACCTGGCGGGCCGCTTCTCCCTGAGCCCGCCGGCTCTCCTCGTTCGTAATCCAACGGTGCCACTGCTCACAGAGCGCGGTTGCTGCTGATTCCCTTAGTTGAGGCGGAAGAGCAACTGCCCCTCCCGCGTGGAGCAGCAGCCCGGCATCCCGGCTGTTCTGCCACCGTGGTCCGAACGCCACCGGCAACCCCCACGCAGCAGGCTCCAGAACCGAATGCAGCCCTGCACGTCCGAACCCGCCGCCGACGTACGCCATTGTGCCGGCGCCATAGAGGGTCGCCAGCACGCCCATTCGGTCGACCAGGAGCAGAGCCTGAGGACCGTCCGCCGCGCTGAGCCTCGTCGCGGCGGGGATACCGACTCTGGCAGCGCTGACCTCGAGACGGGCGAGACAGTCGGGCGTGGGCTCGTGAGGCACCAAGATCAGCCGTGCATCCGAGCGCACTCTTCGAAGCTCCTGAAAGGCCAGGAGCAGGACGCGCTCATCGGCGGGCCAGGTGGATCCTGCCACGAGCGTCGGAGCACCTCGACCAAAGCGGAGGAGCGGGTCGTCTGGAGAAATCCCGCGCACTCGCTCTGCCACGCTGTCAAAACGTGGGTCCCCCAGGACATGGATGCGCTCAGGGAAGACGCCGAGCTGCTGGAGACGGCGTCCGTCCTCCTGGGCGATAACGGCCGCAGCTGCCATAGCGCGGTAGCCGGGACGGAGAACGTTCCGAACCGGCCTCCATAGCCGACGACTCCCTGGGCTCACGGTTCCGGCCACGAGCGCCACCCTGCTTCCTGAACCAGCGGCTCGGGTCGATAGCTCCGGCCACACATCCAGCTTCACGAAAACGAGCAGATCAGGAGCAAGGGCTTGAAGGAGGCGACCTACGTTCCCGGTCAGATCCCAGGGGAGGTAATCCGCCACATCGGCTTCGATGTGCCGGGCCAAACCTTCCGCGGAGGGGCTGAAGTGGGTGTACACGACCTGGCACTCGGGACAGAGCCGGCGAAAAGCAACCAGCACGCTTCTCGCCTGGAGGCCTTCACCGACCGAGGAGGCGTGAAACCAGGCGAGGGACCTGTGCGGGTCCCGCTTCGAACGACTCCACTCCAGCAGGCGTTCGCCGGCATGGCGGCGGGCCTGAATCCCGGCTCGAACTCTGGGGCTGACCCACCCGGCAGCAGGAGCGGCTGCCAGGGCCAGCCGAAGCGCGGCCTGGTACATCGGAAGGGCTGACGGCATGGCACCCAATGTTGCCGCGGAGTTTGGAGCATGGAAGAGCCTTGCTCGTGGCCCGGAACGCTTCTACAATTCGCTCCGGCAGTCCGTGTTCCACCTGCAACCGAGGAGGTGATCCATTGGCACCTCCCGCCGTCCCCACCTTATAGCAGTATCTCCGTAAAACAACGATTTAGCAGTCATTCTGTGGAACTCAAACCGGAATACTGCTTTTTCTCCACGCAAACTGAACCAAAATTGAA
>DATADG010000154.1:0-6963 GCA_036258655.1 Gemmatimonadales bacterium
GTCAATGGGGCTGGAGGTGGTGGACTGATGGCCACCCGAGGCAAGAAGTTTCGGGCCGCCATCAGCAAGGTCGACCGGACGCGGCAGTATCCGATTCCTGAAGCGGTCGCGCTGGTCAAGGAGTCGGCCTTTGCCAAGTTCGACGAGACGGTCGACGTGGCGGTGAACCTCGGGGTGGACCCCCGGCATGCGGACCAGGTCGTCCGCGGCACTGTCGTTCTGCCGCACGGAACCGGGAAGTCAGTTCGCGTGTTGGTGATTACCCAGGGAGACCGGGTGCGGGAAGCCGAGGCTGCAGGCGCCGACTTCGTCGGCACCGAGTACATCCAGAAGATCAAGGACGGCTGGCTGGACTGCGACGTTATTGTGGCGACACCCGACGTGATGGGTCAGCTGGGTGCGTTGGGACGGGTGCTCGGCCCGCGCGGGTTGATGCCCAACCCGAAGGCCGGGACCGTCACGATGGACGTGGGTCGGGCGGTCCGTGAGATCAAGGCCGGAAAGATCGAATTCCGGGTGGACAAGAGTGGAAATGTGCATGCGCCGGTCGGTAAGGTGTCTTTTTCAAGCGGCCACCTTGCCGACAATGTGCAGGCGTTCATGGACACGATAGCCCGGGCCAAGCCGGCCGCTGCCAAAGGCACTTACATCCGCTCGGCGACGGTCTCCAGCACCATGGGACCCGGCGTGCGGCTCGATACGGCGGGATACCGATGAACAAGACAGAGCGTCAGGAAACGGTCGAGAGCCTGACCGAGCAGCTCCGGGCCTCCCCCAACCTGTATCTGACCGACTTCACCGGGCTCAACGTGCTGCGGATGACGGAGTTCCGTCGCCGGCTCCGGGCCGCCGGCGTCAATTACGTGGTCGTCAAGAACACGCTGGCTCAGCGAGCTCTGGCCGCCAACTCGGTCACAGGATTGGACGATCATCTGGCCGGCCCTACCGGCCTCGTGCTCGCAGGCAAGGATCCGGTGGTCGCTGCCAAGGTGCTGACCGACTTTGCCCGGGAATTCGAGAAGCCGGCCATCAAGATCGGACTGGTCGACGGCCGTCCGGTCACCGCAGACCAGGTCACTCGACTGGCCAGTCTGCCGTCGAAGGATGTGTTGTTGTCGCAGCTCGCCGGTGCCATGCAGGCCCCATTGGCTCAGCTGGCCGGCGTGATGAACGGTATGCTGTACCAGGTAGTCGGCGCCCTCGAGGCGCTTCGCGCGCAGCGTTCGTAACAAATCACCGGATGGAGAGAGAATACCGATGCCCACCACCACGCTGAGTAACGAAGAGATTCTCGAGGCGATCGGCAACAAGACCGTTGTCGAGCTGGCCGAGCTGATCGAGGCGTTCAAGGCGAAGTTCAACGTCACGATCGCCGCCCCCGCTGCAGCCCCGGCGGCAGACGGCGGAGGCGCAGGCGCTGCTCCGGCAGCTCCAGCGGAAGAGAAGACCGAATGGGCCGTCGTCCTGAAGGAGGGCGGTGCCAAGAAGATTCAGGTGATCAAGGTGGTCCGCGAGATCACCAGCCTGGGACTGAAGGAAGCCAAGGATGCCGTAGATAACGTCCCCAGCACCATCAAAGAAGGGATATCCAAGGCGGAGGCCGAGGAGATCAAGAAGAAGCTGGAAGAGCAGGGCGCGGTCGTCGAGCTCAAATAGGCTGAAAGCGCAAGGTCTCTCACCGGAAGGCGCGCCGCGCATTCCGGTTCGGGACAAGCTTTCAACCTGTTTCAGCGAGACGAATGAACAATAATCAGCTCTGTCTATCCGATCCCGAATTTCTGACGAGCCCCAAAAGCGCGGGCGCCGCGCAGGGGCCATTTGTGTTGCGCGAGAGTGAGTGACTGATGCCTGAAAACCGATCGGTAATCACGTTCAGCAAGCGGGAGGGCGGCATGCCGATGCCGCATCTCCTGGACATCCAGACCGCCGCGTTCGACACCCTGCTGGTGCCAGATGATATCCATGGCGACCGCCAGGATGTGTCGCTCGAGCGAGTGTTCCGCGATTTGTTCCCGATCACGGATGTCAACGAGAAGTACAAGCTGGAGTTCCTAGGCTACGCGCTGGGTGAGGCCAAGTACTCGGTCGAGGAGTGCATCGAGCGAGACATGACCTATGCGGCGCCGCTGAAGGCGAAGCTCCGCCTCGACGTCTACGAAGAAGTCGAGGGTCAGAAGCGGCTCAAGAACGCCATCGAGAAGGAGGTCTACCTCGGCGAGCTGCCGATCATGACCCCCTTGGGCACCTTCGTGATCAACGGGGCCGAGCGGGTGGTGGTGAGCCAGCTGCATCGCTCGCCGGGCGTCGTGTTCGAGGAGGATACGCACCCCAACGGCCAGCGGCTCTTCAGCGCGCGGATCATCCCGTTCCGCGGCTCGTGGGTGGAGTTCACCATCGATATCCACGACGTGATCTACGTCCACATCGATAAGAAGAAGAAGTTCCCCGCCACTGCCCTGCTGCGGGCCTTCGGGCACGGGAACAACTCCGACATCCTCAAGCTCTTCTTTGCCACCAAGGAGCTGAATGTGGCAGGGAAGCTGGAAGGCCGGCAGGAGAAGCGGGAAGTAATCGGGTCTCTCCTGGCCACCGACGTTCCGAATCCCGAGGACCCCACAGGCGAGCCGCTGGGCGTGGTGGGCGACGAGCTCACGCAGGAGCGGCTCAACGAGATGCGGCACAAAGGCGTGAAGACCGCGCTCGTGTTTGCCGGCTACACCACGCTGGACGTCCGGGAGGAGGAGCAGCCGACCTCAACCCGTGACCGGCAGAACCACGTGCTGGCCTTCGATGCGGCCGATCCCGAGACCGGAGAGGTCGTGGCTGAGGCTGGCGCTGAGCTGACGGACGCGCTGCGAAAGAAGCTGATCAAGGCCGGGGTCCACAAAGTCGAGGTCCTGCTGCCGGCAGGGCGCTCCGAGTCGCCGCTGATCAAGAACACGCTGGCCAAGGACCCAACTCACAGTGAGGCCGAGGCCCTGGAGCAGATCTACGCCCTGCTCCGGCCGGGCGACGCGCCCAACCTGGAGACCGCGCGGCAGCAGCTCCAGAAGCTGTTCTTCAATCCGAAGCGCTATGACCTGGGCCGGATGGGCCGCTACAAGATCAACCAGCGGCTGAAGCTCAAGACCGATCCGAACCACACGGTTCTGACCGAGGACGATTTCGTCGCGATCATCCGCTACCTGATCGACCTGCACGATGGTCGCGGCTTCACCGACGACATCGACCACCTGGGCAACCGGCGGATTCGTTCCGTAGGCGAGCTGATTGCCAACCAGTTCTCAGTGGGTCTTTCGCGCATGGCTCGGCTGGTCAAGGAGCGGATGAGCATCAACTCCGACCCCGAGAAGATTTCGCTCGACGATCTGGTGAATGCCCGGACAGTGAGCGCGGTCATCCAGGCGTTCTTCGGCTCGTCCCAGTTGTCCCAGTTCATGGACCAGACCAATCCGCTGGCCGAGCTGACCAACAAGCGGCGGCTGTCTGCGCTTGGCCCCGGCGGCCTGACCCGGGAGCGGGCCGGCTTCGAGGTTCGTGACGTGCACTATTCCCAGTATGGCCGGATGTGCCCGATCGAGACTCCGGAAGGTCCCAACATCGGCCTCATCACCAGTCTCTCGACCTACGCCCGGATCAACGAGCTGGGCTTCATCGAAACGCCATACCGGGTGGTGAAGAACGGCAAGGTGACCGACGAGATTCGCTGGCTATCGGCCAGCGACGAGGAGGACTACACGGTCGCCCAGGCAAACGCGGTGCTCAACCCCGACGGAACCTTCGGTGAGCAGCTGGTGCTCTGCCGCAAGGGAGATGACTACCCGCTGCTTCCACCGGAGCGGATCGATTTCATGGACGTGGCGCCCGAGCAGCTGGTTTCCATTGCCGCGGCATTGATTCCATTCCTGGAGCATGACGACGCCAACCGCGCGCTGATGGGCTCCAACATGCAGCGGCAGAGCGTCCCGTTGCTCTTCCCCCAGGCGCCGCTGGTTGGCACCGGACTGGAGGAGAAGGTGGCGCGCGACTCGGGTGCGGTGATCATCGCCCGCCGTGCTGGCATGGTTACCCGGGTCACGGCCGATGAGATCATCGTGGACGCCGGCACCAACGGCAACGGCGCCGCGAGCCTGGGAGACACGCCTCTGGCGCGGCTCCATCAGCACGACCGCTACCGCGTCAAGAAATTCTGGCGCACCAACCAGGATACCGCCATCAACCAGCGGCCCCTGGTCAAGCTGGGACAACAGGTCGGCGAAGGTGAGATCATCGCCGACGGCGCCGCGACCGAAGGTGGCGAGCTGGCGCTGGGAAGCAACGTGCTGGTGGCGTTCATGCCCTGGTATGGGCACAACTTCGAGGATGCCATCGTCTTGAGCGAGCGGCTGGTGAAGGACGATGTGTACTCATCGATCCATATCCAGGAGCTCGAGCTGCATGTCCGCGACACAAAGCGGGGACAGGAGGAGATCACTCGCGAGATCCCCAATGTGTCGGACGAGAGTGTGGTGGATCTGGATGAGCGCGGGATCGTGCGGATCGGAGCGCACGTGAAGCCGGGCGACATCCTGGTCGGCAAGATCACGCCGAAGGGTGAGACTGAGCTGTCGCCTGAAGAGAAGCTGCTGACGGCGATCTTCGGTGAGAAGGCCAAGGATGTGAAGGACAGCTCGCTCAAGGTTCCGCCCGGCATGGCCGGCGTGGTCATCGATGTCAAGATCTTCAGCCGGATCGAGGATCAGGTGGTCGAAAAGGACCGGGGTGAGCGGATCGGCGAAGTCCGGCGAATCGAAAATGACGAGAAGGCCCGAATCAGCGCGGTCATGTTGGAGGAGCTCACCAACCTGTTGAACGGCCAGGAAGTCGCTCTCATGCTCAAGGCGGGCACAGTGGAGGAGTATCTCCCCGCCGGGACCAAGCTGAACGCCAGTACGCTGGAGGGCCTGGAGCTGGCCGATGTGGATCTCAAGACTCTCCGCGTGGTGAACAAGGCCGCGAACGAGCGGATCCGGGCGGCCATCGACATGGCAGCGCGGGAGCGAGCAAAGGTCGAAGAGAAGGCGGAGGACCAGATCGACAAGATTCTCCAGCCGGACGAACTCCCGCCGGGAGTGATTCAGCTGGTGAAGGTCTACATCGCCGAAAAGCGCAAGATCTCGGTGGGCGATAAGATGGCGGGCCGGCACGGGAACAAGGGTATCGTTGCCCGGATCGTGCCTGAGGAAGACATGCCGTTCCTGCCGGACGGCACTCCGGTGGACATCGTGCTCAATCCGCTCGGCGTCCCCAGCCGTATGAACGTCGGTCAGATCCTGGAGACACACCTGGGCTGGGCCGCTCGGATCCTGGGCTTCGAAGCCAAGACGCCGGTGTTCCGTGGAGCTGATGAGGCAGAGATCGGCGCGCTGCTCCGGCTGGCCGGGTTCCGGTGGGCAGCGGAGGCGTTGCGTCTCCGGAGCCGTCCACCGGAGCTGACACCGCAGGCCATCAATCGGATGGTGCAGGACCTGAAGAAGGTGGCACCCAACGGGGAGCGCACCACGCTCCTGGAGGCGGGTATCGCCATGCTTGGGGCCCGCAACGCATCACCCGAGACCCGAGAGCTGTTTCAGGCGATTCGCGATTTCATGACGGACGCGGCCAAGGAGCTGGCTGAACGCGAGCTGGTTCAGCGTCGCCGGGAGGTGGATTTCCACCGGGCACAGACCGAAGGCGATGCCGCCGGCCACGAGCATAAGGCGTTTGCCAAGGCCTTGAGAGAGCTCGAGAAGGCGGCGAGCCAGTCTCCAGCGGAGGCGCTCGAGTCGGCGGGCCTGTCCGCATTGGCAGGATTGCTGGGGCCGAAGGCTGAGGCGGACGTCGATGCGGCCGCAAACGAGCTGCTGCGTGCGGCTGGTCTCACGCCCGCAGGCAAGGCGCAACTCCGGGATGGCCGGACCGGGCATCAGTTCGAGGGCGAGGTCACGGTCGGCTCGATCTACATGCTCAAGCTGAGTCACCTGGTGGATGACAAGATCCACGCGCGCTCGATTGGCCCGTACTCGCTGGTGACCCAGCAGCCGCTGGCCGGCAAGGCACAGTTCGGTGGCCAACGGTTCGGAGAGATGGAGGTATGGGCGCTGGAAGCCTACGGCGCGGCGCACGTGCTCCAGGAGATGCTCACGGTCAAGTCCGACGACGTGAACGGCCGGAGCAAGGTGTACGAAGCAATCGTAAAGGGGCAGAACCTGCCGGAGCCCGGCATCCCTGAATCGTTCAATGTCTTGGTGAAGGAACTGCAGGCACTCGGTCTCAAGGTGACACTCGGGACCACCGAAGCCGGCGACGAATAAGAGGTCTTCAATGATTGATTTTCGAAGCGGTCGCGAGCCCAAGAGCTCGAGTTTCGACTACATCAGCATCCGTATCGCCGCGCCCGAGGAGATTCGCGGGCCGCGCGACCCCAAGGAGCGGGAGCGCCTGGAGTTGCAAGGCCAGCGCACCTGGTGGTCCTGGGGAGAGGTCACCAAGCCGGAGACGATCAACTACCGGTCGTTCAAGCCGGAGAAGGACGGCCTCTTCTGCGAACGGATCTTCGGTCCGGTCAAGGACTGGGAGTGCCACTGCGGCAAATACAAGCGGATCCGCTACCGCGGCGTGATCTGCGACCGCTGCGGTGTGGAGGTCACGCTGAGCAAGGTCCGTCGCGAGCGCATGGGCCACATCGAGCTCAGCGTGCCGGTGGCGCACATCTGGTTCTTCAAGACGCTGCCAAGCCCGATGGGGAACCTCATCAATATCACGCTGCGCGATCTCGAGCGGGTGATCTATTACTCGAGCTACATCGTGATCGAGCCGGGCAAGCAGGAGGTCGAGGCCAACCAGCTGCTCGATGAGGACGAGTACCTGAACCTCCGAAGCAAGGCGAGAGAGGAAGGCGACACCGCCTTCAAGGCCGACATCGGCGCGCCCGCCGTTCGCGAG
>DATADG010000155.1:0-3518 GCA_036258655.1 Gemmatimonadales bacterium
GCGCAGTACCGCCTGCCCACGATTGTCAGCACGATCAAGGCGGACAGTCTGAAGGAGGCGGCAGTCGAGTTGAGGACCGCGGGACGGTATCGCGATGCGGCCCGCCTGTATCGCCGCTCGGCGGAGTTCCGTGCCGCGGAGGATTCACTGGGGATTAAGTGCCTCACCGAGGCAGCGGCCCTGGCCTATGCCGCCGGGGATCGTTCGGGAGCCCGGACCGACATGGCGCGCGCGGCCGAGCGTGCGCTCGCGCGGGGAGACCTCAAGGCAGCCGCGCTGGCGTATCTCGATGCGGCGTGGATCGCGCAGGAGCAGAAGCAGCCGCGCAAGGTGTGGGAGTTCGGCCATCGGGCCGAGATGCTGGCGGCCTCGCCGCTCCTCAGTGAGTCCGACCGCGGCGCCATTCTGCAACGGATCAAGCGGACGCCGGGCGAGACGCAGCTGGTGATCGGGAAATAAGCGGGAGGGGGGGGAACGCGGGAAGGAGTAAGGCGGGAAGGCGGAAGGTTTCACTCTGAGCGCAGCGAAGGGGCCGAAACTCAGTCTCGAGTCTCGGCCCCTCTGTCTTACCCGCTTCCCGCTTACCCGCTTCTCCACCCGTTAATCATCCTTGTCCTTATCGTGACCCAGGTGACGACCGTTGTTCCCCTTCGACTCACGCTTGTCGTCGTCATCCTTCCGCTTGTCCTCATCCTTCCATCTGTCGTCATTCTTCCACTTGTCGTCATGCCGCCGCTTGTCGTCATCCTTCCAGCCGTCGTAATCACGGCCGTAGTGACGACGGTGGTCCCGCCTCCACTGCCCCTCGTCGATGTAGTAGCGGCCGGCCCGCTCATACACGACCACCTTGCGAAGCGTCCTGCGATCGAACGGCCGCCGGTAGAAGCGGGATCCGTCGTAATACACCGTGATCACGCGGTACCTGGGGTGCTTCCACCAGCCGTGCCGGGCTTGTACCCGCTCGATCACGAGGATCTCGCGCTGCGGGACGATGATGGTGGTTCTGCGACCGGTCTCCACGAGAGGAGGCTCCACGCGGGTGGGTTCCCGATCGTTCAGAATGTCCGCGGCTCGTTGAATCGTGGTCTGAGCCTGTAGGGGCGCTGCGCTCGCGATCAGGAAGACGGCGACCCATGCCAGCCCTATGGTGTGCCTCATGACGGTCTCCAGAAAATTTGGAAGTGGCCGTCTACAACGCGAACGCTATGCCATCGCGTAAATCCTTGTCCACAAGGGTGCAAGAGAATGCACCCGGGCGGGGAGCGGAAAACGAATGGCCGGAGGAGCGGAGATGATCCCAACGGCATTGGCTGTCTGAGTTGTCTGAGGACCGAACAAGTCACACCTGAGGGCACGAGCCGAGGACGGTTCAGGCATAGCGTAACGCCCGAGCTGCGCTTACTGCAGCAGACAGGCGGACCTATGAACCGTTTCTTCAGCGGCTGTCTCGCGCGACTGATCTGGATCCTCACTCCGCCGGCACAATGGATCGCCGAGTGGTGGTACCGGCGATCCGACCGGCAATGAAACGCCGCAATGTCACATCGCATGCTCTAACGCGTCTTGCACGTCCGGTCCCAGTACCGAGCTCCCGCGCTCACTCCAGAGCACGTTGGAGAGCAACGATTTACACCTCCGGTCCTCAACGCCTCTCTCCCGGACAGGAAGGCCCGAAGTCTGCCACCATTCCTACCACTCAATCTCAAATTCGATTCCTGGAGGGTGCATGAGCAGGTGGAACGGCAAGGCTCCAGCGGCACTGGTCCTGGCAGCAACGCTGGCGTGCGGGGGCGACGGGCCCACCGATCCGCCGGATGCGGTATATGGCGAGACCACGGTGGTGTACGTTCTGAACCCAACCGTGAACGACGTGAATGCGATGTCGGTCCCCGCGCCGGGCTCGGCTCGGAGCGGAGTCCAGGTGGCGGTCAACGGCGGTCCTACCGGCTCAACCGGATCCACCGGAGACGTGGCGCTCGCCCCCATTCCTACAGGCGCGCGGCCGGTCTCCTTTACGGCCGGAAGTACGACGGGTCAGTTGAGCCTGGACATCGCGGAAGGCGATCTGCGCGAGATCGCGGTGGCCCTGGACGGTGCGGGTGCTAGCACCATGGCCGATGTCCGCTACATCTTCGGGGGAACCGTGGTCGAGATCACGCCGACGATGTCCATCGCAGAGGTGAACGCCCAACTGGCCGCCAGCAATCTCATTGTCTTTCTGCGGGCCGGGACCTACACCGGCGATCTCAACTTCTCCGGCAGCAACGTCACACTGTTCGGCGAAGGGGCGCAGGGCGGAGGAGTGACCATCAACGGCAATGTGACCGTGGTCGGCAGCGGCAACCGGCTCCGCGGTGCTCGGATCGTGGGCAACCTCTCCGTAGGCGGCAGCGGTGCCGGCGTCTCTTACAGCAGGGTGACGGGAGCGCTGACTGTGGATGGGAGTAATGCTGTGCTGCTAAATAACCAGTTCTGCGGAACTGTGTCGGTTACTGGAAGCGGGATGCTGGCGCTGGGCAACGCGGGACTCGCTCCCATAGCGGCACCCAGCGGCTGCTGATCGTTCGAAGTACTGAGCCGTCGGGCATCGTGAAGATGCCCGGCGGTTTTTCGTCTTCAGGAAACGCCCTACGGCAGTTACTACACTTGCCCGCTCCTCCTCAGGACCCTTCCTTTAATAGTGTGCGCTGGCGCTTTACGCCCACTGGGGCCTTGGAAATCTCGTACGAAACAGTTGGCGCCAGGGCGTCAATGACTCCGCGCGCGTTATAATCCCTTCAATGTCACCGGCTGAACAAGCGGCGCGCCTGCGGGAGCAGATCGAGCGCGCCAATCACGCCTACTACGTCCTCGACGCACCCGAGATCTCCGACGCCGAGTACGACCGGCTCTTCCGCGAGCTCCAGGCGCTCGAGGCCAAGCATCCCGAGCTCCAGAGTCCCGACAGCCCGACGCAGCGGGTCGGTGCCGTCGCCCCAACTGCCTTTTCCAAGCACACCCATCGTCGTCCCATGCTGTCGCTGGCCAACGCGTTCAGCAACGAGGAGCTGACCGAGTGGGAGGAGCGGAACGCGCGACTGGTGCCCGAAGTAAGGACCGCCGGCTACACCACCGAGATCAAGATCGATGGCGCCGCGGTGAGCCTGACCTACGAGAATGGCAGGCTGCTCTGCGGCGCGACCCGTGGCAACGGGACCATCGGCGAAGACGTCACCGCCAACCTACGGACCATCCACGACATCCCGCTTTCACTCAAAGGCACGACCTACCCCCGCCTGATGGAAGTGCGGGGCGAGGTGTACATGCCCTACGCGGGCTTCAAGCGGGTGAACGCGGAGCGGGAGAAAGAAGGTGAGCCGCCGTTCGCGAACCCGCGAAATGCGGCCGCCGGCGGGCTTCGCCAGCTCGATCCCGCACTCACGCGCAAGCGCCGGCTCCGGATGTTCGTATTCGCGGTCGAAGCGATCGAAGGGAAGCTGCCAGCCGGGACGCACTCCGAAGAATTGGAGCTGCTGTCT
>DATADG010000156.1:0-5199 GCA_036258655.1 Gemmatimonadales bacterium
GGTGGGCAGGCGGCTCCGGCCGATGCGGAGGAAAGGGAATCTCGATTCTGGCGGACATGTCCTGACGACTCACAGCTGATTGTGGTGACCTGCAGGGACAGTAAACAGGCTGAATCTATCGTGCCGCTAGTGCGGACACGAGTTTCTCCGTGCGATGAACACCACCCGGTTGGCCTGAGCTTTGCTGACGGAGTGGGTGATCCAGGCCCCTGGCTTGTGGCAGGACTCCGAAGCAACAATATTGCCGGCCTGCCGACATTAGGCCTTTCGTCGAGCACGTTCCCGTGAGCAGAGGTGGTTGTTGAGGAAGACCAGACTCCAGTCAGTGACCTGCTCCGCACTACGATGCTGCACGATGGCAACTGCATTGGCCGCATCAGCCGGTATCGTGCTGGCTCAGGCGCCGGCGACACCTTTGCCCGGCCGGGAGCCGCCGCCCATCCGGGTCACCGCGGAGAATGTCCGGCTCAATAATTACCTCAGAGAGCTCGCCGGCCCGAAGCTTCTGATCGGCGTCATGGGAGGCGGCGTGCTCGAGTACCTCCGCGACAGGCCCACTTATGAGGAGAACGGCGGCGATTACCTGGCCGGGCGAATCGCCTCGCGCGCCGGTCAGGCGGCAGTGCAGGTGACCGTGCATCACGGTCTCGCCGCGCTCATGCAGCGGAGCACGAGCTACCAGCCATGTGCATGCCGCGGAGTGGGACCGAAGATCGAGCACGCACTGGTGGAGACCTTCACCGACCGCGCTGCTGACGGGAGTCGAGGGTTTTCGGTGCCCCGATTCGCGGGTGCCTACGCCGGCAGTCTGGCCCGACTTGCCTGGGAACCCTCTCGCAACGTCGGCGATGTCGTCCTCAACACCACTCTCTCGTTCGGGCTCACTGCAGTCTTCAATATCGCCCGCGAATTGGCTGGCGCAGGCCGCTAAAGGCGGGAAGCCGGAAAGCGGGAGAGCGCGAAGGACGCTAGACGTCAGATTCCACTCCCGCTCATATTCGTTCCCCATCCCCCACATCCCATGTAACCTGGCCGGTCGATGCTGAACTACATCTGGGCAGGTCTCATTATCACCAGTTTCGGCTTCGCTCTCGTATACGACATCGGCGACATCGCCGCCAACCGGTACCGTAACGGGCAGCCCTTGCCGGTGGTGCTTGCGTTTCCCGAGGGCTACGATCCCACGGCGCGCAGAGTGCCGGCGGAAATCCGGATCGACCGGCGGGACTATGTCGGGTTCTATCGATCGGACGAAACGCCCGACTCGAGCTACGTCGGATACCTGCTCCAGACCCAGGAAGGCATTCAGCTCCGCTTCGCGGCCGGTGCACGGCTGCCCGATCCGCTGGCGACGATCGCCAAGGTCTCGCGGTCCCGTGACGATGAGCTGCAGGGACGCCTGGTCGGGTTCGAGCGAATGGGCGGCGGCGCAACCGCAGGTGTGATCTTCGAGCCGGTGCGGTTCGTGAAGCTGAGCGCAATTGCCACCGCGGCACTGGATTTCGCCAAGACCGCCGCGGAGATAGCCCTCGGACTGGTCGGCGTCCTCGCGCTCTTCCTCGGCCTCCTCAGAATCGCGGAGCACGCGGGGATTGTTCAGGCGCTGGTGAAGCTCGTACGGCCCGTGCTGCGCCCGCTCTTCCCCGAGGTGCCTGCCGATCATCCCGCCCTCGGAATGATCGCGCTCAACCTCACGGCGAACGTCTTCGGGTTGGGCAATGCGGCCACGCCGTTTGGCATCAAGGCCATGGAGGAGCTGCAGAAGCTCAATCCCACGGAGGATACTGCTACCAACCCAATGGTCATGCTCCTCGCGATCAACACCGCGAGCGTGCAGCTGGTCCCACCGGTGTTGCTCCTGGCGCTGCTCGGTCTCCAAATCAACCGGCTGATCTTCCCGATCATCATCACAACCGTGCTGTCTCTGATCGTCGCGATCGTCGCCGCGCGATTACTTGGCCGGCTGCCTGGGTATCGCGCGTCCGACCCGAACCGCAATCCGCCGGCGGTGCCTGCCGCGCCGACTGCCTGAGGCAGCCATGGAAACCGTGCGTAACATCATCAATCTCCTCTCCTATTTCGTCATCCCCGTCATTCTGGTGGGCTTTCCGCTGTACGGCCTGTACAAGCGAGTGCCGGTGTACGAGAGCTTCGTGGATGGAGCCAGGGAGGGATTCCAGGTGGCGGTCCGCATCATCCCGTATCTCGTCGCGATTCTTTTTGCCATCGCGATGTTTCGGGCCAGCGGCGCGATGGACGCGCTTACCCGGATGCTCGACCCGGTGCTCAGTCTGATCGGCTTCCCGGCCGAAGTGCTACCCATGGCGATCATCCGTCCGCTTACCGGCTCGGGCTCGGCGGCACTGGTGGTGGATATGGTAAACCAGTACGGGGAGGACTCGATTTTCGTGAAGATGGCTGCCGTGATGTTCGGCTCGACCGAGACGACCTTCTACGTGATTGCCGTGTATTTCGGCGCGGTCAACATCAGGAAGACGCGCCATGCGGTTCCGGCAGGGCTCCTCGCCGACGTGGCGGCGATGATCTTCGCTGTTTGGACGGTGCGGCTGCTATTTGGATGAGCGAAGGAAGAGGAATCCCAACTATTCGCGTTCAAAGGGCCGGCGAATGCTCCTCCACACGAGCTCGAGTTTCGGCGGCAATACTGAGCATCGCTTCGAGACTCCGGGCGCAATCGGCTTCGGTTGTGGCCCAGGAGGAGACACTGATCCGCATCGCCGCGCGACCCCGGTGCGTGGTGCCGCCACACCAGCAGGTACCATCCCGTTGCAGCTCCGTGATGACCCGCCGGGTGACCTGATCGTTGCCGAAGGACACCAGCACCTGGTTAAGCACGACATCGTTCCAGACTTGGTAGCCGGCGCGCCGGAGCCCTTCGGCGAAGAAGGCAGCGTGGCGGCAGCAGCGCTCGATCAGGTCCGCCAGACCTTCGCGGCCCAGCGACTTCAGGGCCGCCCATACTTCTACCCCCCGGGCCCTGCGTGACATTTCGGGGACGTACTGGTCCGGCTCGCGTCCCTCGCCCTGAATCAGGTAGGCCGCCGTCGCGCTCATGGCAGCGCGCAAATCCGACTCTTCGCGGACAAAGACCAGCCCACAATCGTATGGTACGTTGAGCCACTTGTGCGCATCAGTGGCCCAGGAGTGAGCCGCACCCAGACCCCGGACCAGGTGGGCGCGCTGCGGTGCCGCCGCGGCCCACATGCCGAATGCACCGTCCACATGAACCCACGCGTCGGTCTCTGCCGCCCTGGAGCAGATCTCCGTCATGGGATCACACGCCCCGGTGCCGACGTGGCCGGCCTGGGCGCAGACGATGGTGGGTCCGGCGTATGTCGGCAGGAGCTCTGCCCGCATCCGACCCTGATCGTCGGCCGGCACCCGGTGCACCCGGTCTCGCCCCAGTCCCAGAAGGCTCAGTGCCTTGAGCACGCTGGCATGGACGTCCTGGCCCACAATGACCTGAATCGGCGGCGCACCGAAGAGCCCTTGTCGCTCTACGTCCCAGCCTTCACGTCGGAGCAAGGCGTGCCGGGCGGCAGCGAGTCCGGTGAAGTTGGCCATGGTGGCGCCCGTGACGAAGCCGACCCCGGTGGTCGCCGGCAGGGAGAACAAATCGATCAGCCAGCGCACGCACACGCGCTCCAGCGCCGCTGCGATTGGCGATTCCGCTTCCATGCCGGCGTTCTGATCCCAGGCTGTGGCCAGCCAACCCGCGGCCACTGTCGCCGGCAGCGAGCTCCCTACCACGAACCCGAAGTACCGCCCACCCGCGCTCGCCATGGTAGCCGGAGAGCCGATCTCGTCCAGCAGCCGCAGCACCTCTTCCGGGTGAGACGGTTGATCCGGGAGCGGCTCGTCGAGCTGCGATACCCTATGTAGGGCGTCGGGCGTAGGCAACACGGACCGGTTTGATAGTACGTCCCGATATCGGGCCGCCCGTTCGGCGGCGTCGAACAGGAGATCTCTCATGACGATTCTTTCAACGCTCGAGAGTCAGGTCGGATCTTATCGTTCGCTCATGGCCGCGGCCATCTTCTCGTCGGCGCTGTCGCCGTAGACCGCGGGCAGAGGGATACCGAGCTGCCGGAGATAGACGGTGAGCTGGCCCCGATGATGGTACCAGTGATTCAGCATGGTCGTTCGCAGGAACGCGCCCCTCGGCAGCGACCAGAGCTCGCGGTCTCCGTCGAGCATCTGCCACTGGTCTTCCAGGCCGCGATCACCCATGGAGCGAAGGATCTCGATGGCTCGAGCGACGCTTCGGGAAAGGCTTTCCAGCAACTGGTCGACACTGTTTGCCGAGGGACGCGGAATCGGTGTGCCGACATCAAACGGGCGGGTGGAGACCTCGGCCAACGCACCCGGGATGGATGCCACGTGCATGGCGAGCTCTCCCAGGGTCATCGATTTGGGGTGAGGCTGCCATTCCATATGGTTTTCGGGAATCCGCTCGAGCAGACGACGGGTGGCGTGGGTCTCCTGCTCCAACTCCTGAATCAGCTCTTCAACGGTGGCCATGGCTCCTGATCTCCTCTTTTCGACTTACATCACTGCTGCGTGGGCGCCGGCTCCGCCAGGCTTACGTGCACGGTGGTCATACCGGCGCGAGTCGGCGCGAATGGCACCACGGCTGAATCCCGGACGAACACATCGTGGCGAACTTCGCCACCCACTGCACAAGTGACGAGGAAGTTCCCCGCGGCATCGCGTGGAGGATGCGGAAAGAGAATGGTGTCCACGCTGCCGTAAACCGGCTGCACCGCAAAGCGACCTGCGCCGTCTGTGTGATCGCTGTACGCGCCGATCGCATCGCCACAACTCACGAAGACCTGGCGGTTCACTGCGGGCGTGCCGTCAAATTGATGTAGGGTGCCTTCCACTCGAGCGTAGCCGTACGTGGGACCGGGACAGACGTCGGCTCCGGCGGGTCCGCTGTCGCAGCCTCCGCGCCAACAGCCAGTGACGACCGCGAGTAGAACGATCGGGAACGCGAGCACCGCGGCCGAAGTCGCTTTATGGCGTTCATTCATGGTGCCACAAGTCCGTTGGTCATCCATGGGCGACCTCGTTGGTTGGAGATTGTCGGGCGAAAGGATAAGCTACGGATCCCAGCACGCGTCGGATAGCCCGACGGAGCCGCCACGCTATCGCGACAAGATCCGACCCAGCCATTCC
>DATADG010000157.1:0-10763 GCA_036258655.1 Gemmatimonadales bacterium
ATCAGCTCAACGAGTGTCGAGGTGTCTTCCCCGCGCTGTTCACCATTGAGCCGAGCAGGAGAGAACTGAAAGAAAAAAGGCTTGCCTGATCAGGTAAGCCTCTAAAGAGGATTGGATTGAACTGTGGCCCTAAAAGCTCCCGAGGAGGGACTCGAACCCCCGACCCGGTGATTAACAGTCACCTGCTCTACCAGCTGAGCTACTCGGGATTGTCGGCGTAAGTGTCGTTTCAGCTGCGCCGGCAGGCCAAAAAACTAGCGGTCAGCCCTCCATTAGGCAACGATAACTCATCATTCCTTCGAATAACTTCTGAGCGGCTGACGGCGCATCGTCACTACAGCTCGAACCACCTGCCCCACCCGAACGTCGACCCGTTTGCGCACTGGCTGAAATCCCATACAACGTATGCCGAGCACGTAGCGTCCCGGCAGAAGCTGAGGAAAACGGAACATGTTCCGCAGCCGTCCGCGGCCGATGGGAATCACGTCGACAACTGGAGCCTTCCAGGGTTGCAACCAGGCGTCCCCGGTGCAGCCCCGTTCTCCCTCCGCAGTGACCACAGACCCGAGCACCACCCCATACCGAAACCGCTCCCCGAAGGGAAGCGCAATGGCATCCGGACCTTCGAGGGCCAACGGACTCCCGCGATGCTCGAGCAGCATGCTGGACTTCTGTAAGCCCCAACTCTCCCTTGAGAAGCATGCGGCGAGGAAAACGGCCAGTTTTAGTAATCTGACTGCCAATGTACCGCACCTCGAGCGTCGATAGGTGTTCGATTTTATTTGGGCCCATGTGACAAATTGCGCGTCCCCGTGAGCCCTGCCACAGCCACTCTGGCGCGGCCATTGTACACTCGTTGGATACCGGCACGAGTTAAAGGGTTTCGCTCAACAGCTTGCCCCGGATGAGAGTGGGCGGTCCAATCCTAATGTCAAGGGGAAACTCGCTGCCTGAGCTTGCATTTTGATCGCCGGAAATTTTGTCGACAGCTGCCATTTTGGGGCTGCAGTCTAAGTCCTTGCCAAAGAAAATGTTACAGAGCCAACTCTACTCTTTTTTCCCGGCCGGCTTAGCTTGGACTCAATGCCTCTCCACCCGCTGATCGGGCACCAGGAGGTACGAAGCCGGCTGGCTCGGGCCCTGAACGAGGGCAGGCTGCCGCAGGTCGTACTGCTGACCGGGCAAGCGGGAGTTGGCAAGCAGCGTCTGGCCCTCTGGCTGGCCCAGCTGCTTTTGTGTAGGAGACCGAACGAGGAGCCCTGCGGTGACTGTCGGGCGTGCAGGCTGGTGCTCACGCTGTCGCATTACGACCTGCACTGGTTCGTTCCGGTCCCCCGGCCCAAGGCGTCTGATCCTGAGAAACAGATTGAGGAGGCCGCCGGAGCACTCGCTCAGGCCATGGAAGATCGGCGACATCAGCCACTCCGTGCCGAGACCGACCCGATGGCCAGCCACGGTATCGCAACGGTGCGCCTGCTGCAGCGGCGTGCCGCCCTGACGTCGGTTGAGGGTGGTGCCCGCGT
This sequence comes from Gemmatimonadales bacterium, assembly GCA_036258655.1. Lineage (GTDB taxonomy): Bacteria > Gemmatimonadota > Gemmatimonadetes > Gemmatimonadales > GWC2-71-9 > CAVVWJ01. The sequence continues at coordinate 1,524 of DATADG010000157.1, forward strand.
GTTCATACTGGGTGACGCCGATCGGCTGGTGGTTCAGGAGGCTAGTCCGGAAGCGGCTAATGCGTTACTCAAGCTGCTGGAGGAACCGCCGCCGGGGAGCGTCTTCATTCTGACAACGGAGGAGCCCCGTCGCCTGCTCCCCACCGTTCGGTCCCGCGCAGCTACTGTGCGCCTGGGTCGTTTGAGTGACGCGGAGCTCAAGCAGTTCCTGAGCAGGGAAGTCAAGCCGCCTCTCTCGGAAGAGGAGCTGAACCGGCGAGTCGCCGCCGCCGAGGGGTCTATCGGGCGAGCCTTGGGAATGGGAGATGAAGCCGGCAAGGCCCAGCACGCTGCCAATCAGCTGCTCGACGCGGTGTTGGCCGGGTCCGGCACGGTGATGGAACAGGCGCTGCGGCAACCACCATGGGCCGCCAGGGGCGAGTTCACCGCCATGCTGGATGCTTTGGCCGAAACGCTGGGGGATGCCGCCCGAGGAGCTGTGGGACATCCGACGCGGCGACCGGTGCCGCGGGCCCTGCTTCGCCATCGCGATCCCGCGCCTCTGCTTCAGGCCTTGGAACACGTGGCCGACGCGCGTGAGGCGGCCTGGGGGAATGTGAACCCGCAAATTCTTCTGGCGGTGCTCGGGACCGACCTGGCAGAGCTCCTGTGAAGCTGACTCACGTGGATGATATCGGTCGGGCGCGGATGGTCGATGTGAGCGCCAAGGGGGAGTCGGAGCGCACCGCGGTCGCCGAAGGGGCAGTCCGGATGTCGCGCGAAGCCTTCGAGCAGGTGGCGTCGCAGTCAGTAGCCAAGGGCGAGGTCCTGGCCGTCGCCGAGGTAGCGGGGACGATGGCGGCTAAGCGAACGGGGGAGCTGATTCCGCTCTGTCACCCTTTGAGCTTGGATCTCGTCCGGGTGGAGGCGCGACTCGAACCTGAGCTGCCGGGGGTGCGAATCACCGCCCTGGCCCGGGCAATCGGCCGGACCGGAGTGGAGATGGAAGCAATGACTGCGGTATCGGTGGCCTGTTTGACCGTGTATGACATGGTAAAGTCGGTGGATCGAAGCATGAGCATCGAAAGCGTGCAGCTGGTGAGCAAGACCGGAGGGGCTCGAGGAGAGTGGCACCGGGCCGGTTCGTGAGCGGGAGCGGCATTCTCACTTTGGACAGAAAGGGGTTGTCACGTGGCGAGACCCATTGATTACGGCGAACCGAAGCCGTGGACTGCGGAGCGGATCCTGCTCCGGGGCGGAGTGCTGCTGGCTGCCGCCGTTGGATTCGGTGCGCTGGGCGGTTGGAACAAGGCTGTGCGCGCCGCCAGCGATCACGCCACACTCCCCGATGCCGGTATCGTCGCCAGGCAAATGGGCAATCTCAGCGAACAGCTCGAGGCGGCCAAAGGCGAGGCGATGGTCTTGAAGCTCCAACTGGAGCGAGTCAACGCCATCGTGGAGAACTCGACCCGCTATCAGATCCCCGCCGACCTCTCCGCGGCCATTTACGATATCGCGCTGAGTGAAGGCATCGATCCGGCGCTTGGTTACCAGCTGGTCAAGATCGAGAGCCAGTTCAACCGTAAAGCCAAGAGTCCGATGAAAGCGTTCGGCTATACCCAGCTTCAGGTACCCACCGCGCGCTTCTATCAGGCCGGCATTACAGAGCGCGACCTCTACGACCGCGACACCAACCTGCGCCTGGGCTTCCGCTTCCTGAACGATTTGCTGGCACGGTTCAACTACGACGTTCACCTGGCGCTGCTGGCCTATAACCGCGGCCCCGCCCGCGTGGATCAGATTCTGGCAAAGGGCGGTAATCCCGCCAACGGCTACTCCGACGCGGTCCTCAAGGGTTACCGACCGATGATTGGAGCCGGCACCGGCCGCTAACCCGGGATCTTGAGCGTCACACCCGCCCGCAGGGTCGAACGCTCGCTCAGCCCATTCGCTCTCCTCAGGGCCTGGACCGAGACTCCATACCGTTTCGCCAGGCCCCCGAGGGTTTCCCCCCGCTGCACGATGTGCGTTCGTATCCCACCCGATTGAGGTGACTGGGTCTGCGGCTGCCGCGGTGCGTCGGGAGAGACGACCCTGAGGCGCTGGCCGATGCGGATCCTGCCTCTGCTGTCCAGTCCATTCCAGATACGCAGTTCGCGCTGGGTTATACCATACTCGTCCGCAATTTCCGAAACTGTTTCCCCTCGCCGGACCCGGTGAAAGGTTGCGGTACTGGTCCCTGCAGCGGGAACCGGCTCGGCCATCCGTCGCGCCACCCTGGTGGACGGCACACCGCCGGTGGGGATGACCACCCGCTGACCGATTCTGATTCTGCGGCTGTTGAGCTTCGGGTTGGCTGCAATGAGCATTGCCTGGCTCACCCGGTAGCGCCGCGCCAGTCCCCCCAGCGTTTCTCCTCGGGCCATGAAGTGTTCGATGAAGGTCACCCGCTGCCCCGGAGGCAGATCGGCGTAGGCCGTGACCGTCCGTTCACCACGGCCAAGGGGCAGGCGGATCACTGAAGGCGACCCGGGTGGCGTTGCGAGCCTGAGATACTGCGGGTTCAGCTCCTTGATGGCAGCCACCGTGGTGTCCGCCAGACGCGCAATGACGTCCAGACCCGTCATGTCGGGCACTACGATAGAGTCGTACGAGAACGGCTCCGAGGGTCGCACCTCAAATCCATACCGTCCAGGCTCCTTGGCAATGAGCGCCGCGGCGATGAGCTTCGGCACATAATCCTTGGTTTCCCGCCGGAGCAGTCTGGTATCGTAAAGTCTGAAGAATGTCGCGTCCGAATGAACCGGATCACTCTCGTCGTCGGGAAGCCGGATCAGACCTCGCGAGACCTTTCCCGACCCTGCGTTGTATGCCGCTGCGGCCAGATACAGCGAGCCGAAGCGGCGATTGAGATCGGCCAAATGCCGCACCGCTGCGTCAGTGGCCTTGAACGGGTCGCGCCGCTCGTCCACCCAGGAATCCACCCGAAGACCATAGCCCTTGGCAGTCGCCTTCATGAACTGCCACATCCCGACTGCCTTGGCTCGGCTGGTGGCAGTATTCGAGAATCCACTCTCGATCAGAGCGAGATACACCAGATCCCCCGGCAGACCTTCGCGCTGCAGGCGCTCGCGAATCATCGATTCATAGCGGGGCAGACGGTTGAGCCAGATTCCCATACGCTCCCGCCCGCGATACTGGAAGAAATCCAGGTAGTACTGCACCCTGTCATGGCTATTGAACGTGGCGACGTCAATGTCCCAGGTGACCGCGCCCGACAGAGCATTGGCGCCACCCGGCACCTCATTTTCGCCCTCGTTCAAAGTTTCTTCGTCTGGATCACTGTCGGGGTGCGCATCCGCCAGCTGCTCGAGTACCGCTTCGTCGGCTGCCGAGTCGGCAGCTTCGCGGTTCTCGGCATCGAATTCAGCCGCGAGCATTGCATCCGAGCCCGGACCCGACTGCAGACTTAGAGAATTCCCGGTCAAGGCGGACGGGGATTGGGCGGGTGGACTGCCGGTGAGAGGAGAGCCGTGCTGCGCAGGGGTTGGGAGCGTAGTGGAGCGCTGGCTTCCACAGCCCACCATGACACCGAGGACGACTACCAGCCACAATCGACGCATAAACGCTCCTCTGGCGCCCCGGCCGGGCAAACGGCGGCGCGCCTCGGAAGGATTTCGGGCGGCACGATAGGCCACCAATGTCACGTGCAAACCGCAGGATCCAGAGGCGAACTGAGGCAGGCTCGGGTGCAATTCATTGCGTTGATGGAGGAAGGAACTCCGCTCCTTAACGCATGAACAAGCGGTTCCCCAGAATCCGGTTGGTCGCATTCAGCACGGCGAGTGCCGCGCCGCGTGGAGTATCGGTCTCTGCCAGATAGGAACCCACAACTCGCGCGCCACTGCCGGGACCTTCTCCATGGACCGCCAGTGAAACAATGATCACAGTCGCATCGAATGCCCGAACAGCCTTGACCCCGAGCAGCTCGAAGGTCAACCCGCCCTGCACCGCCTGGCCCAGCGCGACCACACACGCCTGAGCGGAGCAACGCAGCTCACCGGCTTGTGATGCGAGACCCTCTCCTTCACCGGTGAATTGCTCCGAGTCTCTCCACGTCAATCCGACCCTCGCTCGACAACGGCCGTTAGGCAGCCGATCGAGGGTGAACTCCGCGAAACGCAGACGTTCCGGGAGAGGAGTTGACGGCATGGCCGCCCGTGGGGTCGGCTCGAATTCAGGGAGAGACACACATCGTGGCGGGGCAAAGCCCATGCCAGTCAGGGGAGTCGTGTCACCAACAGCGCGAGAAGGTCTTTGTTGGAAATGCGGTCGGCTTGCGCGAACAGCGCGGCTTTGGAAGAGGAGGTCAGGGGGTGCGTCGCCCAGATGGAGCGCTGTCCGGGCTCAGTGCTGCGGAATGAGAAGACCAGATTCCATTGTGATGAGTTGGGCCCTCGTTCGGCGGCCAGCGAAACATTCCAGGTCTGCCCCGCATGTTCCACCGTGCGCCACGCCACGCGTCAGCTCCGCACGAGGGCCTGGAATCGGGATCTGAGATCCCGTGTTACCGGGCCCGCCTTGCCACTCCCAATGAGGCGCCCATCGAGCTGCCGAATAGTCACCAGCTCACTGGCGGTGCCGGTGAAGAAGGCTTCATCCGCGGTGTACACGTCGTACCGGTTGAGCATCGTCTCTTCCACGTGATAACCTGCTGCGGTGGCCAGCTCGATGATCGCATCTCGAGTGACGCCCTTGAGAATGCCGGCGTAGGGGGCCGGGGTCTTGAGCCGGCCGTTCTTCACCACGAAGATGTTCTGGCCCGAGCCTTCGGCAACGACGCCGTTGCAATCCAGCATGAGGACTTCATCAGCGCCGGCATTGATGCCCTCGATTTTGGCCAGTATGTGTGCGAGATAGTTGAGGGATTTGACCCGGGGCGACAGTGATTCCCGCTGCGGAATCGGCGTGCCCGCAGTGATTACGTTGAGGCCGGTCTCGTACAGGTGTTCAGGGAATAATTTGATGGTGTCGACAATGATCAGCGTGGTGGGTTTGGAGCATTTTCTCGGATCGAGTCCGAGGTCGCCGACCCCACGAGTGACGATATGCCGGATATAGGCTTCAGCAATACCCGAGCGCCGCACCGCCTCTTCGGTGATCGCGGTCATCTCCTCGCGATCGATTGGTATGGTGAGCCAGATGGCCTTGGCGGAGTCGTACAGCCGCTCGAGATGCTCGGCGAGGCGGAAGATCTTGCCGCCATAAACCCGGGTGCCCTCGAAAACGCCGTCCCCGTAGAGCAGCCCGTGATCGTACACCGACACAGTGGCGGTGGACCGGTCGTACCACTCGCCGTCCATCCAGACGAGCGGCGTCCCGGAACCGAGAGCTGCAACTTTTGTCGTGGGCTTGGCGCTCACAGTCATGGTGGGAATGTAGAAGGCGGGGGCGGTCTTGGCTATTGGGTGTCCGCCCTTGATCCTAAGCCTCTACAGGAGAACCTTTAAGGAATGAACGCAGGGCGCAAATTCGTGCTGGGAGCCGCCGCCATCGTGAGCAGTGTCGCTGTGCTCATTGCGGAGGGCGTAAAGGAGACCGGAGTCTACTTTCTCACTCCCGCCGAGCTGTCGGCAAAAACCGCCGCCGATCCGACCTTTGTGGAGAACGTAGGCTTCAAGGTCGGCGCCAAGGTGGTGCCCGGGTCCATTCGCCGGGATGTGAACGGCAAGACCATCGATTTCCAGGTGTCCGATGGGGTCAAGACCTACCCGGTCACCTACCACGGCCTGGTGCCAGATACATTCACCGATGCCAATGATATCGAGGTCGTGGTCGAAGGCCGCCTGGGCCGCGACGGCGTCATCCGGGCCACTGATGTGCTCGCCAAGTGCGGCTCCCGCTACGAGGCCGTTCCCAAGGCCTGAGACTCCATGACACTGCTGGGTCAGTTTGCCCTCTGGGCCGCGCTCCTCCTCGGCCTGTGGTGCGTCACTCTCGCGTTCTCCGGCCGTTGGCGTGACCGTCCCGACCTGGCGCGTTCCGTCATCCGTTCGGTCTACGCGATCTGCGGCTGCCTGCTCGTGGCGTCGATCTCCCTCTGGAAGGGGCTGATCACGCATGACTTCAACATCGAGTACGTCGCCGCCTACACCAGCCGCAACCTTCCCTCGTACTACATCTTCTCCGCCTTCTGGGCGGGACAGAAAGGGTCCCTGCTTTTCTGGGCCGTGGTCCTCTCGGGGTTCGGCGCCGCTGCGCAGCTGCTGACACCGCGTCGTTATGCGCACCTGATGCCCTACGTGGCGGGAGTGACGTCCGCGGTCATTGCCTTCTTCGTGAGCGTCATGATCTTCGCCGCCAATCCGTTCGAACGGCTGGACTTCATCCCGGCAGACGGACGCGGCCTCAACCCCCAGCTGCAGAATGTCGGCATGGTGATCCATCCACCCATGCTATACCTGGGCTATATCAGCATTACCATCCCGTTCGCGTTCGCAGTCGCTGCGCTGTTGTCACGCCGGCTGGATACCGGCTGGATTCACGCGATTCGGAAATGGACCCTGGTGTCCTGGCTGTTCCTGTCGATCGGCATCACACTCGGCATGTGGTGGGCCTACGTGGAGCTGGGATGGGGCGGTTACTGGGCGTGGGATCCGGTGGAGAATGCGAGCTTCCTCCCCTGGCTCACCATGACAGCGTTCCTTCACTCGGTCATGATCCAGGAGAAACGCGGCATGCTGAAGCGGTGGAATCTGGGCCTGATCATCGGGACGTTCCTGCTCAGCATCTTCGGCACTTTCATCACCCGCTCTGGCGTCATCGCGAGCGTGCACAGCTTTACCCAGTCGAACGTGGGCTACTTCTTTCTCGCGTTCCTCGTGGTCGCGGCCGTCATCAGCTTTACCCTGCTGTACACCCGGTGGGACCTGCTGGAGGCGGATGTGAGGCTCGAGTCGATGGTGAGCCGGGAAGCCGCCTTTTTGTTCAACAACCTGTTGTTCGTGGGTATCGCCTTCTCGGTGCTCTGGGGAACGCTGTTCCCGATTCTCTCGGAGCTGGTGAAAGGCACCAAGATCACCGTAGGCCCTCCGTTCTTCAATCGAGTCAACGTGCCGCTGGGACTGCTGCTGTTGGGTCTCACCGGTGTCGGGCCGCTGATCGCCTGGCGCCGGGCATCCACGGCCAACCTGCGCCGGCAGTTCATCGCCCCGGTTGCCGCCGGTCTGGTGACGCTCGCAGCACTGGTGGCGATCGGCCTGCGGGACTTCTACGCTGTCGTCGCGATCTCACTCGCCGGCTTTGTTGCGGGAACGATCATCCAGGAGTTCTCCCGGGGTGTGCGGGCCCGCCGTCGCATGCACGGGGAGCCGCCCCCGCTGGCCCTCGTGCGATTGATCGCGCGAAACCGCCGGCGCTACGGCGGCTACATCGTTCATGCAGGCATTCTGATTTACTTTGTCGCCTTCGCCGGTATGGCGTTCAAGCGAGAGCGTGAAGCCACGCTCAAGCCCGGAGAATCGGTGGAGCTGGAAAGCCCGTTCGGGCACACCTACCGCTTCACCCACATGGGCATCTCACAGTACGAAGCCCTCAACCGGATCGTCTCCGCTGCCACGGTACAGGTCGCCAAGAACGGGCAGCGCGCCGGCCTGATGACATCCGAGAAGCGCCAGCACGTCGACAGCTTCAAGCGCCCCACCTTCGAACCATCCACGGAGGTGGCAATTCGGTCGGGAGTCCAGGAAGACCTGTACATAGTGTTTGCCGGAGCAGTGAATGGCACCGAGGAGGCAGTGTACCGCTTCAACATCAATCCGCTGGTCTGGTGGGTGTGGTTCGGCGGCCTGGTGCTGGTCACCGGTGGCATCATCACCATGTGGCCGGGCGGCGGGACCATGAAGACGAGCCCTCGGAGGGTGCAGGCGGGTTACGAAGTGGCGCTGGTGGGAGCGGGTCAGGAATGAGCGGCGTGGAGCGACGGTTGTTTCACAGGACGTGCTGCCGCCGTCACTTCATGGCATCTCTGGCAGCCAGCGTCATACCGCTCAGGGCAGCAGACGCATTCGGGCGCCCGCAGGCACAGCAAGGGAGCACGCAGCTCCCGCGACAGGACTCGCTCGCAGGCCGGGGAGATGCCGGTACCCTGATGGATCCCTCGGTGGCCGGACGATCTCGCCAGCCGACGACGCCCGGAGAGAACGACGCCGACATCAAGGCCATCGAACAGCAGCTCGCCTGCAGCTGTGGTTGCACTCTCGACATTTTTACCTGCCGGACGACTGATTTCACCTGCACCTACTCGCCGGCACTTCACCGCGAGGTGCTCGCGTTGCGCGACGATGGTCGCACCGCCCGTGAGATTCTGGACGCCTTCGTCGCCAAATACGGAGAGAAGGCGCTCATGGCCCCCAAACCTCAAGGCTTCAACCTGTGGGGCTATCTGCTTCCCGGGTTCGTCGTGGGGAGCGCGGCGGTCGCTCTTGCGGCGGTGCTCCGGCGACGCGCGGCGGTGGCCGGTCGATCATCTACGTCCGAGCCCCCGACAGTGGCAGTATCTGCCACCCCGGAGGAGCTGGAGCGTTTGCGTCATGCGCTTCGGGACGTGGAAGACTGATGCTGGTTGAAGCGGTCGCGGCCTTGCTGGTGGGTCTCACGGTTGTGTGGCTCGTGATACAGCCGTTGTTCGGCAGTAGCAGTATACCCCTTCCTGCAGCGGAGCCGCTCGATCCCGAGGAGACTCCTCGGGGAGTGGCGCTCGCGGCACTCAAGGAGATCGATTTCGACCGGGAAACGGGAAAGCTGTCGGAAGGCGATTATCAGTTTCTCAAGGCGAAATACACGGTGGCAGCGCTCGAGGCGCTCCGGGCTGAGGAAGCTACGCGACCGGACCCGGTCGAGGCGATGATCGCGGCTAAGAGCCGCGCACTCACCGCCGGCGGCGCTCGCTGCCCGACCTGCGGCCCACGTCCCGAGCCAGATGCCGTGTACTGCTCGACCTGCGGCCTGCGACTGTCACCAGTCTCGGCCACAGAGACGGCGGCCCGGTTCCTGCTTGACCGCGCAACATCCGGAGCCTCACCCAGGAGCACATGACCATCGACATTCTGTTGGCACTCGCAGCGTTTGGCATCGGTATCGTGGTTGGCCTGACCGGCATGGGCGGCGGGGCGCTGATGACTCCCGTGTTGGTCTTGTTCTTTCACGTCCCGCCGCTGGCAGCGGTCTCCTCCGATCTGGTGGCCAGCGCGGTCATGAAGC
>DATADG010000158.1:0-7025 GCA_036258655.1 Gemmatimonadales bacterium
GTGGAGGAGCCTGGTACGGCCGCCGGTTGACATCAGTGCCGAAGCCTTCCGTTCGGCCCTGCGCATCGGGATCGTCGTAGAACTTGGCGTTCCCTCCTCGCGCCGAGTCTACGAGGCGGTCCCGGCCGTCTTCACCCAGCACTCGCACCAGCGGCCCGCCCGAGCCACTTCCACTCAATACCGCCCGGTCGTCACCGGGCCCGAGATAGAGTCGCACTTCTTTGGTGCTGGAGGTGAAACGCCGATGGAAATAGGGTGTGCTGCCCTGTGCCGAGTCGCGGGAGGTGAGCATCAGCTCGAGCTCGCCGCCGGGCACTCGTCTCAGACGAGCGTCGTCGGCGCGTGCAGTCCCCCGCACGTCTACTTGGCCGGCCAGAAGGACAAAGTACCGCCGCGCCGCATCCGCGAGACGATCCCGCCGGGTGCGCAGGGCGGCAGCGAGTGCTTGTCCTTCGAGCGCGTAATGATTCGCAGGAAGTTCCTTGACTGCGACGTCGATCGCTGAATCTGTGAGTCGTGCCTGGAGCTCCGAGGCCGCCGCCTTCCATTCCGGCCACTCGAGATCCACCAGGAAGCGCCGGTCGAGATCGCGTCCGTTCCAGGTGGCACCGGCGAGATACGGATACTCCGGTCCGAAGTTGGTGAGCTGAGGCGCCTGCGTTCGGGCGATACCGAGAAGAAGCCCGTCATACTTGACGAAAGCCTGATCGCGGTCTCGCGGTATGGGAACCCACTGCCGGGGCAGGCTGTCGCTGAACCTTGCCCACACCCATTGATCCGAGTGCCGGTCCCAGTCTCCAATCCAGACATCAAACAACCTGGCCCTCAGAAGTGCGCGGCCATCTACCCGGTCCTGGGTTGAGCGATCTACCCGTGCAACCAGGCTGTCACTGGTGATGATCTCGCGAGCACCCCGCCAATGCGCCGCCGAATCTTCTTCGCCGCCAACCCGATCCTCGAGGAACCCCATCAAGCCGGCGAACTCAGCCTGAAACTCACCCAGTCGCTGGTGACGCGGCAGCACGAACAGACGTGATCGGGCATGAGGAATACCGGCGGCGCTGAGCAAGCGATCTACGACCATCGGTGCGGTGGGGAACGCGGAGCTGGTCTGGTCTCGCACCACTCGGCCGGCTACCGTGCCGCGCAGCTCCGCTGGCAGGGTGGCTGATGGATCCTTGTCCACCGATCGAAAGAAGAACTCGCGCCCGTCCTGGCCAACCAGCATCAATGACTTCGTCTGCTGGCCGCCGCCCTTGGACACTGCGCGGAGGCCACCCGCGAAGGTGTCGAGATCGAGCAAGGGTACCGAAATGGGAGTAGTCCAGAGCTCCCGGTACTCACGGCCGAGAAGCATTTCGTGCAGTCCGCCGGCCCGGTAGTGAGCACCGGGAGCCTGGACCACAGCCGTGCCATTCGCCGTGCTCTGAGCGGAAAGCCGGGAGGCAACGATCGCAAGTGTGACAGAGCAGGAGAGTGCTCGAAGCAGAGTCACTGTAGCTCACTCCATCCGAATGGAAAAAACCTCATTGCTCCCGCCGTGCGCAGCGACCTCGACCACGGCGAGGCGAGGAGGACCGGTCACCGGGATATCGAGTCGGGCGTACCCGCTCGCGTTCCGTGCGAACAGCGTCCCTCGCACCGGGACAGCACGACCAGTGTGGCCGTATATCCCTCCACCGCTCACCACTTCCAGGCTGGCTGGACTGCGCTCGATAACCTGAAGATTGTGCTCGTGCCCCGCGGCGTACAACGCGGGCGGCCGGTCGGCGAAAGCCCGCCGGAATGCGTCGATAAGGCGGCCATAGGCTGGGGACGTGAGGTCCTGACTGGAGATACCATTCTGTCGCGCGGCCGGATAGAGCGAGCCGATCAGCGGGAGCGGCAGCCACAGCCCCGGCAGCACGAGCCGCAGCGGAAACAGGTGATCCTTCCAGCCGAAGTAGCCGCCGTGAACTCCTCCGGTTGTCAATGGATGGTGAGCCGCAGCGACGACGACCCGGTCCCCCGATTCGAGCAGCGACGTTCGCAGCGCAGCAACGATCTCCTCCTCCGCATTGGTGGGACAGGTAGACTGGAGATCGTCTGGTTTAGGCCCTGGGTGAAGCCACCACTGGGTATCCAACAAGACCAGGCGAAGTCGAGGGCCGATGTCCTCCACCGTGGGACCGGGGCATCCGTCCACCGGTCGTACCGCAGCCAACCCTCGACTGACCGAGTCTACATACTGCGTCTGCCGGCGGGCCGCTGCCCAGCCATCCGGTCCGTGTCGCGCCCAATCATGATTCCCAAGGACGAAAACACCCCTGGCCCGAGTTGTGGTTACCACCTCTATTTGCGCTCGAAGGCGGCGTTCCGCCTCGGACCGGTCGGGGTCTTCCGGGCGTGGAAGGCCGCGCGGATAAATGTTATCTCCAAGGAACACCACGATGCGCTGCTCTGGGGCGTTCGCCAAGTCTCGGCGCAGGGCCCAGAGTACCGGCTCGCCGTCAGGATCTGGAGCGCCGGCATCGCCAATGAGAAATACGCTCGTCGCCAACTCGGCGCGGGGAACCGGCGGGACGTGTGCCGGAACGGGGGCATGGGCGGCGCAACCCAACAAGGCCAGCGAAGCGCCCGGCCAGCAGAAGAATCGGTGCTTCACCGGGGAACGGCAGGAGCTTGCTGTATCCTGGATTTCCGCGCGTATTCGCGCCCGACCGCCAGTGCGAGGATGACCCAGAGAAAGGCGAGCACAAGATTCACTTTGGCGAAGCTCGAAGTGCCCAGGCCGAGCAGGCTGACACCGACAAACACGACGGCCGCCGACAAGACATCGCCCGCGCGCTGGAAAAAGGAGTCGATGGCTTGCTTTGCCTTGTACTTCTCATCTCTGCTGGTAGGAAGGAAGAGAACGTTGCGCACCGTGTTCTGGATCGAATAGTCCGTGGCATTTTCAGCGATCTTTACCACCCGGACCAATGCCAGCACCGGGGCAAATGCCAGGATTGCATAGCCGGTGAGCGCCAGGACCGGAAGCACCAGAACGGCTATCTTGACTCCGGCGTACTTAATCAGACGCGATACCACGAAAAGCTGGAGCAGCAACGCCGCCAGGCTCACGAAGAACAAAAAGTCAGAGTAGAACTGTCCGATGAATTCGGATTCCGACAGCCCGCCGGCCCTCCCACTGGAGACGGCCAGCTCAGCGGCCCCGGTCACCGTGCTGCTGAGGATGTACTCACCGGTCGTGTTCACCCAATTCAGAATGAGGATCAACAGCGCAATCAGAAGCAGGTAACGGCTTCCGAACACCAGCCGGAACGTACCGGGCCGGCTGGTGGGTCCGATGCCGGGGAGAGAAACGGTCAGCTTCTTGGAATCTTCCACGGTTTGGATCTGATACTCGCCGGTGGCTGCCGGAATCTCAGCGGTGGTGAGATGCAACGGTAAATGATCTTCTTGCCGCGCTCGTTGCCGTGCATCGACCAGATTGCTGATGATCACGGCGAGTCCCAGCAACGCAGCAGCCACCAGCAGGAGTTGTGGTATTCCGAATATCGGGATGAGCCAGCCGGCAAGCCGGGCTCCCAGCACCGCGCCGAGCGAGGCCCCCACGGCGACGATCGGAAACAGCCGCTCGCCCTGTTCCTTGGTATAGAGGTCGTTGGCGAACGACCAGAACTGCGCCACGATCATCAGATTAAAAATGCCGACCCACAGGAAAAAAATCACCGCGATCGGCGCCCCGGCTTGGGTCAGCGCGTAGAAGACAACGAGGCATGCGATGAAAAACGCGGTCACTACGTTGAGAAGACTCCGACGGGGCAGCCGGTCAGCCAGCGCGCCGTATGCCGGCACCAGTCCGAGGAGCAGGATTGCCTGACCCGCTGCGAGATAGGACTTGAGCTCGGCACCACCCTCCACCGACAGGATGAGCGCCTCCCGAACGGGTCGGATGCAATAGTAGGTGGCCAGCAGGAGAAAGACATTGAACGCGAGGAGCAGGGCCGTAGCGCCTTCTCCGGCCTTGACCTCGGTAAAAGGCCGCAAAATCCGGTCGAGCACGCCGGCCCGCTCGACTGCGGGCGAACGTAGCTCCGAAGCGAATGTCATGAGAGCGAGACGATCAGGCTGCGGGGCGGAGCACTAGGTGCGGACCGTATCGAGCTCTGCTGACGGGGTCTCCAGCGGCTCCCACGCGGGAGCTTCTACGGTCTTGCTCAGCATCCGCTTTTCACACTCGCAGGGCTGCTGGGCGCATTCAGGACGGTGACGGTCCCACCAATGGTGCGCCTTTTCGTCGGTCCATCCATCCCCATTGACCGCCGCCGCCAATCGGCGAGAAAGCTCTCCGGCAGTCTGGGGACGGTCCTGGGGCAGCTTGGCAAGACAGGCCAGGATGACGCTGTCCACCTCGGATGATATCTCGAGCTCGCTACGCTGCGAGGGCGGGATGGGAGCAGCGTTGGCATGCTGATACATGAGCTGAATTGCGTTGGGCGCTTCAAAGACCAGGTGACCGGTCAGAAGCCAGTAGCCGACACATCCGAGGTTGTAGATATCCACTCGGTGATCCACCGCGCCGTCACCCCGCACCATCTCAGGCGCGATATAGGCCGGCGTTCCGGTGGTGCTGTCGGGGGCAGTCAGCAGCGTGGCCTCCTGCCCGGCCTCTCCCATCGCTTTGACCAATCCGAAGTCCAGCACCTTCACGAAGTCGACTTCCAGACCCATGCGACAGGTGAAGATGTTGGATGGTTTGATGTCGCGGTGAACCAGCCCGCGAACATGAGCTTCTTCCAGTGATTCGCAGACCTGACGAAGTAAATGTACGGCGCGTTCCGGTGGCACCGGGCCGAATCGTTCCACCAGAGTTTCCAGGTCGAGGCCCTCGAGCAACTCCATTACGAGAAAGAACGTTCCGTCGTGGGAGACCCCGAAATCATAGAGATTGATGGTGTGAGGTGAGCGGAGCGATGCCGCCGCCTCGGCCTCCCGCCGGAACCGCTCCACGATTACCCGCGCTGCACTGGGTGTGCTTGTGCCGATGACCTCGGATCGGATCAGCTTCACCGCGGCGGGACGGGCCAGCATCTGGTGGGTGGCCCGGAAGACCTCGCCCATGCCGCCTTGGCCCAGCCGTTCTTCCAGCCGATAGCTGCCGAGCTCGCGAGCCCGCCTGACCTGCTGTCCAAGACTATGGATGATCTTCACGGGGATGACCACCAGAAATGCACTGATGTAGTTGGGGAGAAAGTCCCACAGCAGATAGAACAGGCTCAGATTGGGCTGGACACCGCGAACAACAGAGGTTAGCCCAAGCGCCAGCGGCTCCATCGAAGCGGCCAGCAGCGAGGTTATCAGCGTCTTCTTGGGTGTATTTGGGACGATCGCTGGATAGAAAAGGATCGGGATCACGACCCAGGACACCCGCGGAGTGATCGGCACGGGGGCCCACTGGCTGAGAATTCCAATAAGGAAACACTGGAGCACCAGATATCCGGAGCCCACGTCCATCAGGATCGGCTTGCCGCTCAGACGTGCCGCCAGCACGGTCAGAAGCAGGGAACTCGCCACGCCCGTAGCAGAGACCAGCAGGCCGGGATGTGGCCAGATCTCGCGCATGAACGCCATTTCGCCCATCCACCGGGCGACGAAGGTATTCATCAGGATCGTGATAGCCCACAAGGAGGCGAACACGATGCCCACGATACCAACGCGACGGCAGGTCTGTCCCAGTACGTCGCTGGGGAGAGAATGGCCCGGCCGCGTGCTGGCGCTGGTCCGAACAGGGGTCGATGGGCGGCGGCCCAACAGACGTCGAGTGGTCATATCACGTGTTGAGGAGAAGTCCCCTTAAGGCTACCACCCGGGTTGGGGATTGGCCAATAGCTGTGTCTTGCCCGTTGCGACGCGTCTTCTCAAAACGTACGTTCGAGCGGCGAGGTTCCGATCCTGAAAGCATCCAGACCCAGTGCTGGTCTCCTTCTCTACCGCCAAAGGTCCGATGGACTGGAGGTGTTCCTCGCTCATCCTGGCGGGCCGTTCTGGAAAGGCAAGGACGCAGGTGCCTGGACCATTCCCAAAGGGTTGGCTGAGCCGGGTGAAGAGCTGTTGGCGGCGGCATGCAGGGAGTTCGAGGAAGAGACGGGGGTCAAGCCGCGCGGCCCGTTCATCGGCCTGGGGTCGATCCGTCAGAAAGCTGGAAAATTGGTTCATGCATGGGCCTGGCAAGGCGATGCCGATCCCGCAGCAGTCACCAGCAATACCATGAGAGCCGAATGGCCCCGCGGCTCCGGGCGATGGCTCACCTTTCCCGAGGTCGACCGGTGTGCCTGGTTCACGGCGAGGCAGGCGCGCGAGAAAATGAACCCCGCACAGACGCAGCTGATCGATCGGCTGGAAGCCGCGCTCTCGGATCCACCTCCTGCAGCATAGCAGGCAACCCGCGATGTCTCGCGTGCCCTTACTCCTCTCCTCACTCACGTTTGTGCTGCTCGCGCTTACCCCGGCGCTCGGGGCCGGCCAGCAACGTTCTCGTGCGAGGATGCTTGGAATTGCGCCCGGCACGCTCCAGCCGGGATCACTGAACTCGATCACGGATGTGCCGGGCGTTCGCGTAGGCCAGACCACAATCATGGAGGGAGACTCCGTCCGAACCGGTATCACCGCCATCATACCGCATGCCGGGAATCTGTTTCACGAGCGGGTTCCGGCGGCACTCTATGTGGGCAACGGTTTCGGCAAGCTGGTAGGAACTACCCAGCTGGTCGAACTGGGTGAGCTGGAGACTCCGGTGTTGCTTACGTGTACGCTGTGTGTATGGCGCGCCGCCGATGCCCTGGCGGATTACCTCCTGAAGCAACCCGGCATGGCGCAGGTGCGATCGATCAATCCGGTGGTCGGCGAGACTAATGATGGGCTGCTGAACAACATCCGTGAAAGACCAATCCAGCCCGGCGCTGTGCGCCAGGCCATCATCGGCGCTGATCGCACGGTGGCCGAAGGTAGCGTAGGGGCGGGAACCGGCACCATCGCTTTCG
>DATADG010000159.1:0-8073 GCA_036258655.1 Gemmatimonadales bacterium
TTCGGGGGGCGAGACCCGCCCCGGGCTGTGCCCGGGGCGGCCGCTGACTTACGCCTGAACCGTTTGCAGGCGGCGCTGAATGCTCTTCCAGCCTACCAGCCGGTACACGGCTGCCGCACCGACCAGAGTATAGATGATGGAGCCGAGCGTATTCTTCTCGCCGAACTGGCCGGCGCCGGTGAGCGCTGCAACCAGATCGAAATTTACGAGACCCACCAGGCCCCAGTTCAGCCCGCCGATGATCAACAGGGTCACGGCGAGATTGTCGAGCTGCTTCATGAGTTTAGTCCTCTATATAGAAGTTGAAGCGTTTAGAAGTTGACTCGGAAACCAGCCGTGACCGGCCAGACCCACGAGTTATCGGTTCCGACCTCGGCCTCGTCGCTGAAGGCGATGTCTCCCTGCGGCGAGAGCACAAAGGCCAGTGACCGGTTGAAGTTGTAGGCCAGCTTGGCTCCGGCGTTGATGGCGAAGTAGGTGAAGGTTTCGGGCGCGCCCTCCACGTCAAAGGTGACCGCACCGGCGCCGAGATTGACCACCGCCTCCCAGCCACGCTCCCGGGGACCGGTAAGCGAGTAGCCGAGCTTGCCCATGTAGTGCAGGGTATTAATGCCAATCGAGTTGGTGGCCTGGTCCTTGTGGCTGCCGTAGTCGAACTCCCCCATAACGACCCAGCGATCGTTCAGCCGATAGCCCAGGGTCGCCCCAAAGGCGGCGCCCGTCTTAGCGACATCATCGATGTCGAAGGTAGGAACCACGGCGCCACCAAGTCCCTCGACGAAGAAGCGTGGTGCCGCGGGTGCCTGCGCATCCAGGGGAGCGGTCAGCGCAGTAATGGGGAGAGCGGCGAGCCAGGCTCGCGCGCGCAAACGTTGCATTGCAGAGTCTCCTAAAAAGTAATTGCCGTCAGTACTTCTTGAACGGAATATGAACAGGTATTGCCCACATGTCAAGCTGCCGTGCTCGCTGGACCGGGGCTCCGCCGGCAGCTCTCCGGCGAACGTTGCCGCTCCCCAGTTGCTCTGATAGCTTCCCAGCCGCGCAGTCGCCTTCACCTCAACCACTGACAGCTATGGCGTTCGAGACCGCCGTCCTGCAGGCGCAGCCTGCCGGCTACGAGACACCGCTCCTGGCGCTTGCGCTACCACGAGGCAACCTGCCGGCTTCGCTGGCTGAGCTGGACCAGGGGACGGGTGGTGCCATGAACCGGGTGCTCGCCGCAGGTGACTTCTCCGGCAAGCGGGACGAGGCAGTGTTGGTGTATCCATCGGGGCCTGCGGCCAGGGTGCTGCTCGTTGGGCTGGGCAAATCAGAGGAAATTGACCGGTCGGTCATTCGGCGAGCGGCTGCGATTGCCGCCAAGCGCGCGCGTTCAGTCGGCGTACCCCGCGCGTCGTTTCACCTGCCGGCAGAAGCCCGGGGCCAGGTAAGTCCCGCTGAGGCGGCACAGATGATCGCCGAAGGCCTGGCGCAGGGAGTTTGGCAATACAACGAGATGAAGCGGCCGAACGATGAAAACAAGAAGCCGCAGCTCGAGCGGGTCGACATTCTGGCGACGCATTCGATACCCGACATGCAGCAGGGTCATCGGATCGGCGCGGCAGTCGGTGCAGGGCACACCTTTGCCCGCAGTCTGCAGGTGCTGCCGAGTAACATCTGTACGCCCAGCTATGTGGCGGAGCGGGCACGCGAGATGGCGCAGCGGTATGGATTCGATGTCACCATCCTGGACAAGGCCGCCATCCAGAAGGAGAAGATGGGGGCGCTGCTGTCAGTGGCGCAGGGGAGCGCGGAAGAGCCCCGGTTCATTGCCCTGGAGTACAAAGGCTCGGATGGAAAGCCGTTGGTGCTGATCGGAAAGGGCGTCACCTTTGATACCGGCGGCATCTCGATCAAGCCAGCGCAGAACATGGAAGACATGAAGTACGACATGTCGGGCGCCGCCGCCGTACTCGGCACCTTCGAGGCGCTCGGCCGGCTCAAGCCCAGCGTGCACGTGGTGGGACTGATTCCCAGCACGGAAAACATGCCCAGCGGAACTGCGGTCAAGCCGGGCGACGTGGTCACCAGCCACTACGGTAAGACGATCGAAGTGATCAACACCGATGCGGAGGGGCGGCTGATTCTCTGTGACGCGCTCTCTTATGCACGACGCTACCAACCCGCAGCCGTGATTGACATCGCTACCCTCACCGGCGCTATCGTGGTGGCCCTCGGTCACATTGCCGCGGGGGTGATGGGGAGTGACGAAAGACTGGTTGAAGAGGTCCGGGCTGCGGGAGAAAAGGCCGGGGAGCGGGTATGGCCGCTTCCACTCTGGGAGGATTACCGAGACCTGATGAAGTCCGACATCGCCGACGTAAAGAACTCCGGCGGGCGTCCAGCCGGCAGCATCTCCGCAGGCTGGTTCCTCCGTGAGTTTGTCGATGGCTTCCCCTGGGCCCACCTGGACATAGCGGGAACAGCCTACAGCGATCGCGAAGATCCCTCGCGGGTAAAGGGCCCGACGGGAATGGGAGTCCGGCTGTTTACCGAGTTCGTCCTGGCCCGTGAAGAGCGAAAAGCGTAAGGGGCAAGGCAACCGTGAGCGGTGAGCGAGGGACCTTTGGTGCTCCGAGCCTGACGTCTGGTCCGGGGTGCTCGGCCAATGTGAAGCGACCAGCGCGGCGGTGCTTCCGCTTTCGATGTTGTGCTGCCCGATTGCTCGCTACACTCGGAATGACTCGCCTCCTGATCCCGCTTACGTCTTTGGTTCTCCCGCTCACGCTTTTCGTCCCCGCTGTCATCGCCCAGATCCCCGAGGACGAGGAGGAGCTGCCCGACGATGACGGGGAGATGGCCGACGACGACGGAGAGTTCCCCGAGGATGGCCAAGGGCTCCCTACCGATACGCTGGACGCTGACGACCCCATCCCGGAAGACACCACCAATACCACCGAACGCTATCTCCGGGAACAGGCGCAGCTGAACGTGCGGGTGCCGGTGCTGCCGATGCTCGGCATCGAAGGGCCGCAGCCGCCGCTCACCCGTATGGTCTTCACCCGAGACTCCATCGAATGGGGGCATGCGGTCACGGTGGGCGATCTTCTGACCCAGGTACCCGGGGTTTACCTCTGGCGCGGCGGCTATATCGGGCGTCCGGAGCCGGTAAGCTTCCAGGGACGTGGCGCCTCTTCTGCCGACTATTACCTGGACGGGGTGCCGTATGTGGCGGCAGGCCTCGACAGCATAGCAGTGGACCCGGTGATGGTCTCGCTCGTGTTCCTCGACCGGATCGAGGTCGAGCGCTGGCCGGGCCAGATCAAGGTGCATCTGTTTACGAAGCGAAACGATCGGCTGGCTCCGCGCTCGGCGATCGGAATTGCCCGCGGGGAGGACGACTACGCCCGCTATGATGCCGAGCTGGAGCGGCGCTTTACCTCGGGCTTCGGCTTCGCGCTCGGCGCCGATTACATGAGCTCGCCAACAGTCGCGGTGCTGGGCAGTACCTACTCCAATACCCAGCTCTGGGCTCAGGGGAGCTACCACCCGACCCGCTGGGCCGGCCTCCAGTATCAGCTCCTCCGTTCGGCTCCCAACCGGCGCCCGTTCGTCGTGGACGATGCTGGGCTGGAAGACACCATCGGACTGGGCTACGACGCTACTCGTACCGACGCGCAGATCCGGCTCTCTCTCCGACAGGAGACGGGAGCCCTCGGCTCCCGTGCCGACCTGATCTACGCACGCACCGGATGGGAAGGTGCTGGGGTTCAACAGCAGGTCAATCAGATTGGCGGGTACGTGAGCTATCGCGCTCCCGCGTTCTCTCTCGCCGGTTCGGCATTCCACCGCACCCGCTGGACTCCGCTCGATCTGCGAGTGAGTGGCGGCATCAATACCGGCCCGTTCAGCGCCAATGGCGAGCTGGTCCATCTCAGACACTTCGGCGGACGGGCCAGCGACTACGCGCAGCTCTCTGCCGGAGTGGAGCCGATCCCGGGCCTCGCCTTCACCGGGATGGCACAGATAGGGAAGGTCGTTGCAGCGCCATCGGTCCTGGCCGATCCAGAGCAGGACCTGCGAGACATCCAAGCCGCTATCGGGTGGAGACGAACACGTCTCGGTCTCGAGATCGCCTACGCGAGAACCTCATCGTTCCGGCCATTCGGGTACGCTGATTTTCCCAGAGTACCGACACTCGGACCTTCGCCGCGCACCGAGTGGATTACCGCATCGCTACGAATGGCGCCGCTTCAGTGGCTCACGTTTGAGGCGTGGTACAGCGACCCGCGCGGCGCGGCACCGGATGGCGTGCCGCCCACCCACTCGGTTGCTGCCGCAACCATTCGATCAAAGTTCCTGCGGCAGTTTCCCAGCGGCATTTTTGACCTCAAGCTCAGGCTCAGCATGGAGACGTGGGGTACCGGAGTCATCGGCCGGAATCTGGCAGGCGAACCAATCCGGCTGCCCGGAGCGACCTTTCTCCGTAGCCTGATCCAGATCCAGCTGGATCGCTTCTTCATCTTCTGGGACCGGGGTAACCTGAGCTCGACCGACCGCACATACGTTCCAGGTTTTCTCATTCCGGCGTATGGGAGCAACTTCGGGGTGAGGTGGGAGTTCCTGAATTAATCGTCTATTCGTCGGTCGATAGACGCCAGTCGATGGAATAAACCAGCGCAGACAGGGATCGGAGTCTCCCGTCTTGAGATATGGCCTTCCTCTGGGAATGGCGACTGGTGACTAGTGTCACTGTCTATCCTGCCGCTGGGCCTAGTTTTGGGTCTGTACCGCAGCGTTGCGGTGCCCAAGAGAGGAGATCACACCATGTTCAGATTCGGCAACACCCGCTCGAGACGACAGGTCCGAAACAGCACCTTCGGCGGCGGCAATATGCGGAACGCAGCGTTGGCTGGACTCGGGATGTTAGCCTGGCGCTGGTGGCGCAGTAGGAAGGGGTCTGAAACGAGGAGCACTCAATATCGGGACCGCTCGTTTACCGAGAGCGGGAGCGGCCAGGCGGGTGGGGGCATTTAGCCAGGTCCTCACTGCCGGTCTACCATCGCAGTTTTGCTAAAAAACGAGGTGGCGGCGCCTAAGTCATTGCACCACCACCTCGTTTCCTAGCATGTATGAAGCATCGTAGCAACGCCTACAACCTGTACCCCACCAGCACGCCAGGCGCTGTCCTCAGAAACAGCATTCCCGCGATGTCGTCCACTGCGTAGACCGGCTCCTTCTCCTTGCCAAGATCGACGCGGGTTCGCGGCCGCCCACTGTCCTTATCGATCTGGAGCAGCACGTTCCCTTTCCCCTCCGGGGCCTTAGTCAGCATGAACACCGATCCGGGGACGGCGAGTGAAGCCTTGAAGCGCTTGGTCGCCATTGCGGCCGACTGGCGGGCGTAGCCTTGCAGCTGGGCGCCGCCCAAGGTGAACGCCGTCGCCAGCTCGTGAGTGATTCGCTGCGCCGTGGGGTCGGTGGCGCGCCGTGACGCCTGAGCAAACGCATCGCCGTATGCCGAGGCAGCGGCTCCCCGCAAGCCGGCTCGCACCGCATTTACCGCATGCAACGCGCGGAGGAGCCCGGAGAGCTGTGGTGCGGGGTAATAGACTTGCTGCTTTACCTCACCATCGCGTCCTACGATCACCAAATTCTGGGGCGCGATGAGTACGATACCCTCGGGCCGGATCTCCATGGCCACAGGATCTTCACCGCCCTCGAGCTTGATCTGCCCTCCCAAAGGCTTGTAGTTCCCGGTCTCGCGGTCAACGGCGTAGAGCTGGCGGTCGCGATTGGCGAACACGTACATCGTCCGCCCCTCGATTACATGATGGAGATAGTACCGCTCGGCGTCGTACTTCGACTTCAGTGACTTGCCGCTCTCGATTGCATCTTCGAACCGCGGCTCTCCCTTGGTCAGATCAATGACATTCACTTCGGCATTGGTGTTCGCGTCCGGCCGCGAGACGTAGAGCAGACCTGCCGGTGTGAGCTCTGCGTAGTCCAGCCGTCCCTTGATCTTCACGTCCTTCTTGAGCCGCAACGTCGCCTTGGCGACATCGAGGACGTTCACGTATGTCTTCGACTCTGCGTCGACTGCAAGCACCACAGCCTCGCCTGCAATGAGGGCATCGGTGACGTTGCCCCGCATCTTGAGTGGCTTGGATGCAATCGTGGTCCCGTCCTCATAGCGGGCGACGTTTAGTCCGGTCTGCACGACTCCATTGACAACGGTGCGGCTGCCGGTCAGCTCGCCTTCAGGTGCTGCCTCCGGAAGCATCACGATCCCGGCGGGGTGCTGCACGATATCGTAGATCCAGCCGTTTACCGTCGCCGGTTTGGCCCAGAGCGCCTGCCCATCCGCCAGCCGAAAGGGCATGAGGCGGTTGTCGAAGCTCACATAGATACGGTCGCTGTTGGTGATGGATGGGTACAGCCGGACGTTCTTTCCGGGATTGCCTCGAACGGTGGGCAGGGTGGCCGACCAGCGCACCTGACCGCTTCGGGCATCCATGGCTCGGAGACCCATGAGGGTATGCACGACGATGATCTCGGGTCCGGCCTGTAGCACCTCGAGTGCGGTGCCCTCAGATACCCGCTGCACCAGCCCCTGAACCAACCCGCCCAGCCCCTTCTTCTTGGGCCCGGTCTGCTCGAAGAGGGTTTCGCTCAGCCACCGCTGCTCCCCGGTCACCAGGTCGTAAAGAGCGACGACCGGCGGACCTTCTGCCCGGCGGCCATGGACAAGCATGGTGCCGGTCTGTGGCAGAACGCGGCGGGTGACGACTTGTGCCAGTCCCAACTGTCTGGAATCGAACACGACGCCGCCGGTCACCGGGTCGAAGACCAGCAGCAAGCCGGGTCCTGACGCCTCCATGAGAATCGAGCCCTCGACCATACGAATGCTGTCGGAGGGAAGTCCACCCAAGTCGGGTCTCTGCCAGACCACCTGGCCCCGCTCGATGTCGATCGCGATGAGGGCCGCATCGGTCGAGATGAGTAGCGCCCCTGCCGGCGTAATTTGCTGCCAGCGAATGTCCTGCTTCAGCTTGAGCGTCCAGGCCTGGATTGCCCGGTCGGGCGAAGCGCCAATGACGTTTCGTGCCGCAGTCGTGGTAGCGGTCTGCGCCTGAGCGGCCGCTGGGAGCAGAGCGACAAAAGCCAACGGCAGGAGAATGCGATTCACGGGCACGGCATTACCTCGCGGCGGCGGTCAGTGGGGTCGAGGGTCGGCGAGATTCAGGCAGAGGGCGTGCCAGGAGGAGCTGAGCAAGTGGCTGGAGCCTTGGCTTCGCTCAGGATGACAACAGCTCCTATCTCCGCTAAATTTCCGGGCTATTCCGGCTCCGGGAGGACATCTGCCGCACAGCATGACAGGGTTCGGCGCGGCCGAGGGTCCGGTTGCCGGACGGCGGCTTCGGGTCGAGATCAAAACCGTTAACCACCGGTACTTCAACCTTTCGGCCAGGCTCCCGAATGAGCTCGGCAGCCTGGAAATGGAGCTGCGCGAGCGGCTGCGGCGCGATTTCGAGCGCGGCCACATAACCGTGACGGCCCGCTGGACCGAAAGTACCGAAGACGATCCAGGCTTTACGGTTGATCTCGAGCGCGCCCGGCTCGTGGCTGCACGGCTTCGGGAGATGCAGTCGGCCCTGGGACTGGGTGGCGAAGTGACGGTCGAGCTGGTGGCGCGGCAGCCGGAGGTGCTGGGCGCGGGACGCAACGGCTGGCCCGAAATCGCGTGGAGCGAGGTCGAGCCGATCGTCGCACAGGCAGGGCAGGAGTGCCGTTCAATGCGGGCCCGTGAGGGTCGCGCCCTAGTAGGCGAGCTGGAGCACCGTCTCGAGCTCCTCGAGCGCGCGGCCGAAGAGATTGCGGCCCGGGCTCCCGGTCGACTGGTGCGGGAACGCGAACGGCTTCAGACCGCGATCGCGCAGTTGCTCGAGGGCCGCATAGTAGACGAGCAGCGTCTGGCTCAGGAGCTCGCATTCCTGGCGGACAAGCTCGACATCACCGAGGAGCTGGTGCGCTTCCGGGCGCATCTCGGCGCCGCGCGCGACACCCTCGCGGGAGATCAGCCGGTCGGCAAGC
>DATADG010000160.1:0-15190 GCA_036258655.1 Gemmatimonadales bacterium
AATCGTGGTCCTGCCGGTAAGCCGGGCAGATAATTCAGCCACGCTGAGTAGTCCCCGTCCGACTGGCGGTGGAATCCTGAGCGGCATGACCGCTCGCCCCATGGCTCTGCCGATCGCTCGACTGAATTCCCGGGTGGTAAATACTTCCGGGTGACACGCGATATACGTTCGGCCCACTGCGTCTGGGCATTCTCCGACGGCCACCAGCGCGGTTGCAAGGTCAGTGGCGTGTACGGCCGAGAGCTGCTGCGCACCATCACCGAACAGTGGGGCGATGCCAAGCCGGGCAAGTCGGAACAGCTTGAGCACCTCACGATCACGTGGGCCGTAGACCACCGGCGGGCGAACTATCGACCAGGAGAGACGACTGGCCCTGACGACTTGCTCCGCCTCGAGCTTGCTCCGGCCATAGGCGGTCACCGGCCTCGGCGGCTCGCTGCCGGTCAGCGGGGATCCGCGGGTGGTTGGACCGCCGGCAGCCAACGAAGATACCAGGACAAATCTCCGGCGCCCCGCAGCCTCCGCGGCCGCGACCATGTTCCGGGTTCCTTCACGGTTGGCATGCAGGAAGTCGGCTTCGCTGCGTGCCGCAACCGCTCCCGCGACGTGATAGACGATATCCTGGTCGCGCACGGCTCGCTCCAGCGCCGCCTGGATATGGAGATGCCCATCAATGATCCGAACCCCCTGGCCGGTGAGTACGGCGGCCTTCTGCTGCGAGCGCGCGAGGGCCGTGACCTCGACACCTGACTTGAGGAGCACGTCCACGAGGTGGCTTCCCACGAACCCCGTCGCGCCGGTGACCAGGGCCTTCATAACCGCCGTTCGTACAGCCGATAGATCTTGTACACCGTGAACGTCATCTTCTCGAGACCCGCGTTCATCGCTGGATTGTCTTCCAGGATCCATCCGGCCTCGCCCCAGTAGATCCCTCGCTCACCCGATCGGGTCCAGATCCAGTGATACAGCATGGCATCGACTCCCTTGCCCTGATACGCCGGGGCCACGCCCAGCAGAAGGATCCTTGCCCGCCGAATGCGCTTCATCTTCAGTGCCCAGATCAGCTTGAGCACGACAGGGAACAGCCTCCCCGAGCGATTGGACCGGAGCACGACGTTGAGGTCGGGCAGTGCGATTCCGAAGCCGATCAGCTTGCCGTCCTTCTCCGCCATGGGTACCAGCTCGGGGATGACCACCGGCTTGAACTGCTCGGCCAAATGATCGATCTCGTGCTCTGTCATGGGCACAAAGCCCCAGTTCTTCTGCCATGCGGAGTTGTACAGCTCCTTTATCCGGGTAACCTCCCCGGCAAAATCCTTCATGTTCAGAGGCCGAAGCGTAATGCCCTGCCGCTGCCGGATCAGTTCGGTGGCTCGGGCCAGCCGCTCCGGCACAGGGACATATTGTTCTTCACTGCCTCCCTGATACACCCACAAGTCTTTCGCCTTGACGAATCCTGCCCGCTCGATCAGACCGATGTAATACGGCGGATTGTGCGGCATCATGAGCGTCGGCGGGCTCTCGAATCCTTGCACCAGGAGCCCACACTCGTCGTTTACCGAAAATGAGACCGGACCCCGCAGCACGTCGTGTCCCTTGCTCCGGCACCACTCCGCCGCTGCCGTGCAGAGCACATCGGCAACCTCCTGATCATCGATCGATTCGAAAAAACCAAAGAAGCCCACATGGTCGCCATGGGTCTCGTTGTGGAGCCGGTTGCTGATGGCCGCAATTCTGCCGACGACCTCGTGATCTCGTTCGGCAATGAAGTATTCGGCCTCCGCGTGCTCGAAGAACGGATTTTTGGTGCGGGAAAGGAGGGTGGCTACGTCCCTACGCAACGGCGGGACCCAGAGAGGGTCCCGCGCGTGGAGTCGGTAAGGGAAATCGATGAAGCGCTTGAGGTCCCGTCGGTCGCGCGCCGCTCGGACGCGCACGCGATCGGTCAGATGACCCCCAGGTCCCTGCCTATGGTGGCGAATTGCTCTAGGGCAAAGTCGATCTGCTCGAATGTATGTGTCGCCATCAGACTGGTGCGCAGACGGCATTGAGAGGGCGGCACCGCGGGCGGTGCCACCGGGTTCGTAAAGACCCCGGCATCGAAGAGACGGCGCCACATCAAGAAGGTTTTTTCCAGCGGTCCGATCAAAACCGGAACGATGGGCGTCTCGGTGGGACCAATGTCGAACCCGAGATCTCGGAATCCTGCATGGAGCCGGTGGGTATTCGCCCAGAGCCGCTCCCGACGCTCGGGCTCCTGTTGCAGCACTTCGAGGGCCGCAAGAACTCCGGCGGTGTTGGCAGGAGGCAGCGACGCGGTGAAGATCAGCGGCCGGCTGTGATGGCGGAGATAGTGAATGACGTTTTCCGCGGCGGCCACGAATCCGCCAATTGACGCGAGGGACTTCGAGAACGTACCGGCGATGATATCGACCTCGTCGGTCATGCCGAAATGGGCTGCAGTGCCGTCGCCGTTGGGACCGAGCACGCCGAGGGCATGGGCATCGTCGAGCGCGAGGGCTACTCCGTGCTTCCGGGCAATTCGGGTGAGCCCGGGTACGTCGGCAATATTCCCTTCCATGGAGTACACGCCGTCCACCACGATCATGGCGCCCCGGCTCGAGCCGTTTCGCTCCACCCGGCGTTCCAGATTCGCGAGATCTCCATGGTTGAACCGCTCGGTTTCTCCGTACGATAGCTTCGCCCCGTCCACAATCGAGGCATGGTCCAGCTTGTCCAGATACACTACGTCGCCGCGTCCGACCAATCCCGAGATCAAGCCGAGATTAGCAGAGTAGCCGGTGGAAAAGACCAGGCATGCTTCCTTGCCCAGGAATTCGGCAAGAGCGGCCTCGAGCTGTTCGTGAAGGTCCAGGGTGCCGTTCAGGAATCGGCTTCCGGTGCAGCCGGAGCCATACCGGCTGAGCGCGCGGGACGCTGCCTCGAGGACTTTGGGGTGATGGGTAAGCCCAAGGTAGTTGTTGGACCCCAGCATGATCCGCTTCTGACCGTCAATGACGACAACGGTGTCCTCCGATTCGGAAATCGGATTGAAATACGGATACAGTCCGACGGCTTTCAACTCGCGCGCTTTGGTGAACTGTCGGCACTTTTCGAAAAGCGCTACCTGCTGGAGCTCTTGAGTGTGCACGAATCCTCGGCATGGAGAAGGGCCTGTGGTGACCACATCACTATGTCGCTGAATGGGTTAAAGTACTGCTGCATGATGGAGGGCACAAGCCATTCATTGCACTCTTGTGACCCATTGCTGTTGTTTGGCTTGCGTGGCCGCAGGCCCGCTGGATAACGAGGAACATACGATTACTTTACGGCGTCCTTTCCCGGGTGTTGTGTGTTGCGTAGTGTGATCCGCTGGGTAGGGGCGGCATGCTCTCTCTGCGTGCTCATCCCGCTCCCAGTTCAGGCGCAGTACCCCCGCGCAGTGCGGGGACAATTCGAGGTTCATGGGCTGGATTTCCGCCGGGAAGGAGCCTGGCGGAAGCGGGTTGCTGCAATCCGTACGGCTCGCCACCGTCTGCTGCGCCACGGTGCCCTGGCACCACTCAACCTCACCGCCCCAACAGCAGCGGGCGGTGTCAAAGTGACCGGCCGAGTCATGGTTCCGGTCATTCCGATTGCGTTCGCGAACGCCCCGCCTCCGTACCCCGTCAGTCGTTATGAAGAGGTGTTCTTCAGCTCTAGTCCGACGAACGGGCCATACAGCCTCAAGACGTTCTACGAGCAGCTGTCCAATGGAAACATTAGCGTGGAGGGTAGGGTGTTCCCCTGGGTCACTGCTGACTCCAACGACGCCTATTATGAGGATGGGTGTAATGGTATCGGTGTCCTGGGGCCATGCCCGGCGCGGCAGGTGAGCCGCTTCGGACAGCTGCTGCTTCGCACCCTCGATCTAGTCTCCCTGGGAGTCACCGGAAGTAGCACCTGGAGCGACTTCGACAACGATGGGCCCGACGGCCGTCCGAACTCCGGTGACGATGACGGCTTCGTTGACTTCGTAACTTTTCTGCAGTCCCGGGTAGACGGGGCGTGTCCTCATTCACCGCATATCTGGGCTCACCGGTTCGTCATCCGGGCCTGGAACGGCGGTTCGCCGTACGTCACCCGCACGCCGTGGACCGGACATCCCGGGCAGTTTCTCAAGATCGACGATTACATCATGCAGAGCGCCCTCGGTGGAACTACGTCGTGCGACGGCAGCGCAATCATGCCGATCGGAACGGTGGCTCATGAGACCGGCCATGCTTTTGGGCTGCCCGACTTGTACGACACCGACCTGAGTAATCCTGAAGTCACCCAGGGGATTGGGGAGTGGGGATTAATGGGGAGCGGAAACTATGCCCGTCCATACAGTCCTGCCCGGTACGAGGCCTGGTCCTTATTCGAGCTCGGATGGGTCGCGGTAGATACCCTGAGATCCGGCCGCGACGTGCACCTGAATCCGGTAGCCAGCTCCGACACCGTGCTGTACCTGCCGGTCTCCGGCACCGACGAGTTCTTTCTGCTGGAGAACCGCCAGGCGCAGGAAAGCGATTCGGCACAGATGAACGCGGCCTTCGGCCCTCGGCAGAAGTCGCCCGGGTTGCTGGTGTGGCACATCGATCAGGGCCAGGTGGACGAGCACGGCTTCGATGCGGACAACAGAGTGAACGTCGGGCCGATACACGGCGTCGCCCTGATACAGGCCGACGGGAGGAATGACTTGCGAGAGCCGGGGGGTGGAAACCGCGGGGACAGCGGTGACTCCTTCCCCGGATCCTCTGATAACCGAACGCTCTGTCGGACTACCCACCCCGCCGTGCGCGATAATCAGGGACATTTTGCCCGTTTCTGCTTAGATGGTATCACCCAGGTAGCCCCCGGAGGTGGTGTTTCCTTCCGCTTCATCTCGTATCACTCGGTATTCGCAGCAGACAGGGCGGGAGCAGTTATTTCGGTCAACCGAACACCGGTATCTCGTCTGGAACAGTTCTTTACGCCGGGCACCCTCATCGAGCTATCGGCTGACTCGACGCAAGTGGACCAATCCGGCCGCACCCGCTTCGACTTTCTAGCCTGGAGTAATGGCGGAGCGCGCACCCATAACATTACCGCTGGCGAAGAACCGGACACGGTGATCGCACAATTCGGCGTGGCACACCGGATCCGCACGACGGTGCAGGGCGCCACGCCCGCCGCCATCGTGACCGCCCTGACGGGTAATATCAGCGAAGGCGTGTACGTCAGTGAAGGCAGTCAGGTCGCCCTTCGAGCAGCACCTCAGCCGAATGCCGTCTTTTTGGGCTGGAGCGGAGACACGACTGCCTCAGCGGATACGCTGCTACTCCTGATGCAAAGGCCTTTCGATCTCGTTGCCAATTTCGTCGAGGTACAACAGGTCGGGTTGGACAATGCGGCGGCTGCCCTTCTGGGCACCGGAGCCCTGCGCCCGGAAGAGGCGACCTACCTGGATGCACTAGGAAATCGGAACGGTGAGTATGACCTCGGGGATTTTCTGGCGGCAAACGAGCGTTCCGCATCGGACCCAGGCGCATCGGCGCTCGTCTCTGCACGAGGCGCTCAGTGAAGCTCCCGCCCCGGCTCCTGGTACTCATCACCAGCTGGTTCTGGTTGAGCAGCTGCTCTCAGGATCCCTCGGCTCCAATCTCGGCGACGCTCGAGGTACGCCTGGAAACGCCGGCCCAGGATGACGGAGCTGCGCTCTTCACGATTTCGGGAGGCCCGATCGACTCGGTCGATGCATTGGGACAGGCCCTCTATACTGCCAGGATTCGTGAGAACACAACCCGGGTGATAGTGGCGGGAAGCCTGACTGCCGGAGTCATCGCGCGGATCCATATCCCAAATGCGAGCCATAGGTCGCACTACTCGGTCACTCTCGATCAGGTCGCGGCCCGGGATTATGCCTCGCGAGATGTCGCTTCGTATGCCCTGAGTCTGGGGCGCTGACTCTGCAATCGCTTGACTCCAGTGCATGACGCGTGGAGCTTCCCTGCATGAAGGATCGCCGGGCATTCTTTCGCTCCTTGGCGCTTGCCGCAACCGGACCGCTCGTTCTGCGTTCCGAGCGCCTTCTCGCGGCCACCGGAGTCTCCAGCTCGGATGATCCGGAGGTCCCCAACGAGGAGGTTGGCCGGATTCTGAAGCAGCTTTTTGGCGATCGGCCGATCCGAAAGGGCCATGTCGCCCTGGATATGCCTGTTGTGGCCGAGGATGGACGCGTTGTTCCGGTCATAATTGAAAGCGACCTCCCAATGCGGGCCGACCAATACGTCAAAGGCGTTCACCTCATTGTGGATCACAATCCCGATCCGCACCTGGCCGCCTTTCACCTCACCCCGGCTCTTGCAGCCGTGTCCATATCGACGCGCATCAAGATGAAGCGAACCACCTGGGTTCGAGCCATCCTCGAGACCAGTACCGGCGACGTATGGGCAGGATATTCCCGGGTCCTGGTGACTCTCAACGGGTGCGGATGATGATCAATGATATCGGTGAGGCCAGGATTCGGGTTCCCAGCCGGATAACTCGGGGGGATCTGATCACCGTCAACGCGATTATCTCACACCCGATGGACACCGGCTTCTTTCGGACTGCGGAAGGAGCTCCGATTCCAGCCTATTTCATCAAGGATGTGGTGGTTACCTACGGGAATGAGGAGATAGCGCGATTCGAGTGGACCTCGGGAATCAGCCGTGATCCTCTGGTGAGCTTTACTCTCAAGGCAGAAAAAGAAGCACCCCTCAGCATGGTGTGGACTGACAACAAGGGTGCCGTGTTCAAGCAGTCCGTCAACATCAGCTTCGGCGCCGCCTGACTCTTCCCGCCACTCTCTCCATACTGCTCGCCGGGCTCCTGCCGGCCTTCGCGGATCCACCGTCAGTCCCTCCGATCGTTCGCCGTCTTGCTGCTGGGGTCTATGCCGCCGTAGGCGATACAGGGCGCGGATCGGAAGGCCGCCCGAATGCAGGGTTTGTGGTCACCGATTCAGGTATCGTGGTCGTCGATGCCCTCGCCAGCCCGCAGCAGGGCAGACTCCTGCTGGAAGCGATCCGTCGAATCAGCCAAAAGCCGATCAGGTATGTGGTATTGACTCATCATCATCCGGACCACCACTTCGGCGCGGTCGAGCTCCGGCGGGCTGGTGCCAAGATCATCGCCCACCCCGAGCGGCGCGTCCTGGCGTCGGACGCCGGCGAGGACGCCTTGATAGCGGACTGGACTCGGGTGGTGGGTCTCGATGCCATGCGCGGTTTTGAGTTTGCCAATGAGCCGGACATAGCCGTCCGGAGTGAGGACACGCTCCGGATGGACAGACAAACAGTCGTTATTCGTCATCCGGGTAACGCGCATACGGCGGGTGACCTGATGGTCTGGCTGCCGCGGGAGCGGGTGCTATATGCCGGCGACGTCCTGGTCGAGGATGGGGTGACCATGATCGTGGACGGCGACTCGGAGGCGCTCCTGAAGACATTGGCCGTGATCGACAGTCTGGAGCCTCGGGTCATCGTGCCGGGTCACGGCGCTCTCCCGCAGCGGCCGACAGAGTTGGTGGCTCGAACCCGATCGTACATTTCGAACCTGCGTCGGGAGATGAGGGAGGCATTGGAGAAGGGACTTCCACTCGGCCGTGCCCTGCGATCACTGCCCCCTGCCGACCAGAACAGACCCGTTTCGCTCAACTCACGGCGGCGCCGCAACGCCGTCAGGGTTTATCTGGAGGAAGAGAAGGCATACATGGGGCTCGATTCTCAGTGAAACGGTTGTGGCTGCTTCTTGTGTTGTGGTCACTTGGCTCGTGCGCGCCGCAGAAGCAGCTCCAGGAGGGAAGTCTTCGGCGCGAGGCCGAGGCTGCTCATCCGCAGCTGGTCTCGACCGAGCGGCTTGCGGAGTGGCAACGCCGGGGACGGATCAATGTGATTGACATCCGGACCGATATGTTCGCTTACCTGAAGGACCATTTGCCCGGGGCGGCGTACTTGAATCCCGAAACCCTCCGTGCCACTCGAGGCGGGGTCCCTGCCCAGCTGCTGAGCGCCCGTTCATACAGCGAGCTGTTCTCCAGTCTGGGCGTGAGCTTCGATGATCCGGTGGTGATCTACAGCGCGGGCGAGACACGTAACATCGACGCCACCTTCCTCGCCTGGATCCTGGCAGGATTTGGTCATCCACGGGTGTACTTGCTCGACGGCGGCTATTTCAAATGGCAGCTCGAGCACCGGCCGTTGGAGCGCCGGTATCCGATGATCGAGGCCGTGAATTTTCCAGTGGAGTTCCAACCCGAAACTGCCACACTCGACGAGGTAGCGAGAGCGGTGAATGGCAGTGACGCGGTGCTGGTGGATGCCAGGCCTCCCGATCAATATGCAGGTGAAGCTGGGGCACAGATGCGCCGGGGTCACATCCCTGGCGCGATCAATCACTACTGGCAGGAGGACCTGACGCGGGAAGGTTTCGGGTACGTCTGGAAGACGCCGGCGGATCTCGGAAGGGACTACAAGCGTCAGGGAATTACCCCTGAGCGAGACATCATCGTCTACTGCAACAGCAGCTCTGAGGCGAGCCACGTTTACTTCGCCCTGCGCTACCTGCTGGGGTATCCGCGGGTGCGTATTTACGTCGGGTCGTGGACCGAGTGGGCGGAGCGGATCAGTCTGCCGATCGAGGTTGGCAAGCGGGAAAGCGAGAAGTAGGTCCTTCCCGTTTACTTAATCGCAATCCCGCTTCTCAACTGCCCTGGTCGCCAGATGTAGCCTGCCTTCATGACCCACTCGACCGATTCCAGGTTCTCGATAGCAGCCAGCGGGTCCTTCGCGAGCAGGACCAGATCGGCGTAGCGGCCAGGCTCGATCGTACCCAGGCTGCGGGCGGGCTCGCCTCCGATGGCACGCGCCGCATCGCGGGTGGCCGCGAGTAAGGCGGCCGCAGGGGTCAGCGCAATGGAGTCGACCAGGAGTTGGAGCTCGCCGAAGAGCGAAGATCGCTCACTCGCCGGTCCATAGGATACGTGATCACTCCCCGCACTGATGCGGACGCCACGCCGCACGGCTTCCCGGGTGACCTCCATACCGAACCCCGAGGCCGCACGCACATACTCCTCCTGCTCCGAGGGTATGTGGCGGCGTTTGGCATTATAGTAGGCCACGCTGTGCCGAGTGGCATCGAGGGTGGGCTCAAATACCGTCCCATGCTGCGCCATGGCGTCCAGCGCTGCCGTGATCCGCGGGTCGTGAGCGGCGCCAACTGTGGCCACCTCGGCGGTGGCGACCTGAAGCGTTCCATCGTTGACCAGCGTGTCCCGCTCCGCTGCCGTGAAGAGTTCACCGGCAAAGCCTGCCGCGTGCACGACGCCATCCTGGCCGGCGAGCGCCTGCTCCAACGCACTGGCCGGCTGCACCCAGGCATGCCCCCAGACCGGCATGCCGGCCCGATGAG
Organism: Gemmatimonadales bacterium; assembly: GCA_036258655.1. Lineage (GTDB taxonomy): Bacteria > Gemmatimonadota > Gemmatimonadetes > Gemmatimonadales > GWC2-71-9 > CAVVWJ01. Next base: position 9,454 of record DATADG010000160.1, read on the forward strand.
CCGCGGCCACCAGATTCTTCACCGATTCGAGATCGAGTTGCGCATAGAGCTTGAGCCCCATGGCGCCTGCGCGTTGTGCGGCCGCCACCACTGAATCGGCATCGTCCCCCCGGTTGTATTGGATCGGCGTCCATCCCAACGACTGCATCGTCAGGGCAGGAGGCCGCCGGAAGACGACACCGCGTGCCGTCCTGGTTCCATGAAAGCCGTTGAAGAAGAATCGGCGACCGGCCACCAGCTGCATGGCATACACCCGAGGTGATCCATTGAGGGCACCCACCCGCCGCAGCAACTCCGCCGGGTTAGTGCCCATGTCACGCACAGTCGTGACTCCCTGGGCCAACAGGTTGCGTAGATCGAGCGACAGCTCCTCGCTCGCGCTTCCGTGAGTAAGGAACAGGAGATGGACATGGCTGTCGATCAGGCCGGGAATCAGCCAACGGCCGGTTGCGTCGATGATCCGGGCCCGCCGTGGGATGGGACACTCTCCGGCGGCACCAGCGCAGAGGATGCGATCGCCGCGAATCAGGGTGACGGCATTGGTGACCGGACCTCGACCGGTGCCGTCCCAGAGCGTGGCGTGGACAATGGCGGTTGTAGGCTGTGGTGCGGGCGCCGGGGAAATGCGGGACGGACTACCGCCACAGGCGCTCAGGACCAGCGTCGAGACTAGAAGAGAGGAACCAAGAGAGAGGGACAGCTTCATACTATGCGCTCCTAGCGCCGGCGGGCGTCGCGGCGAAAGGCCGTCGGGGGTGCCCACCTGGACCTGCTTCAAGATGCGGGGAAAGAATGCGTTTGGCCGTGATACTCGGGACGGGCTGCACGGTGACTAGGAACACGACTGTTCGCTCCTGTAACCCGTTCTGTCTGCGTTCTGTGCAGCCGATTGCGCGGCCATGCTCTTTCCTACAGTAAGGCCTCCTATATCAGAACGTTGAAACATGAATGCGGTTCTGGGGCAAAAGAAGGCAAAGCACGTGCCAGAGGCCGGAAAACCTTCACCTTGCTGTTGCGGGGTGTCCAACTGCTCTCTAGTCTTCGTTGGTGCCCTCCATTCCTGTCAACCGGCCGCGCCGGAACCGTCGTACCGCTGCCCTGCGCCGGCTAATTCGGGAGCACGAGCTCTCCGCAGGCGACCTGATTCAGCCCATTTTTGTAGTTCACGGCAGCCGGATCGAGCGCGAGGTGAGGTCGATGCCGGGCGTCTTCCATCTGTCCGCGGATGAGAAGCTCGACCGTGAGCTGGACACCATCCGATCGCTCGGCATTCCGGCCGTCATCCTGTTCGGGATTCCCGCGAAGAAGGACGAACTGGGAACAGAGAATTACTCGGAGGACGGTATCGTCCAGCGCGCGCTGCGGCGGGCGCGGGAGCGGCACCCGGACTTGCTACTGATCACCGACGTCTGCTGCTGTGAATACACCAGTCACGGGCACTGCGGAATCATCCACGAGGGCTCGGTTGATAACGATGCCACGCTCGAGCTCCTGGGCCGTGTCGGTGTCAGCCACGCACGCGCGGGTGCGGACATTGTGGCGCCAAGCGGGATGATGGATGGCATGGTGGCCGCGATCCGCTCGGCGCTCGACGGCGAGCACTACACCGAGACTGCCATTCTGAGCTACGCCGTAAAGTACGCCAGCGCCTTCTACGGTCCCTTCCGTGAAGCGGCGGACAGCGCTCCGGCGTTCGGAGACCGCCGTCAGTATCAGATGGATCCGGCCAATCTACGCGAGGCACTGCTCGAGGCTCGGCTGGACGAAGCCGAAGGCGCGGACATGTTGATGGTCAAGCCGGCGCTGGCGTACCTCGATGTGGTGCGATCGGTCCGGGAGCGCACCGAGCTTCCACTTCTGGCGTACAATGTGAGCGGAGAATATGCGATGGTGAAAGCCGCGGCACGGAATGGGTGGTTAGATGAATGCCGGGTAGTTCTCGAAGCGCTCACCGGAATGCGTCGTGCGGGAGCGGATGCCATAATCTCGTATCACGCGAAGGATGCGGCTCTGTGGTTGAACGGGGAAAGTCAATGACAGACGTACGGGTTGCTGCCAGATCGACGGAGAACTCCCGGGTCCTCTTTGCCGCGGCCCAGCGTGTCCTCCCGGGAGGAGTCAACAGTCCGGTTCGCGCGTTCAAGGCAGTTGGTGGGACCCCGCGCTTCATCGTCCGGGGTGATGGAGCTGCGCTGATCGACGCTGATGGGAACCGATACGTCGATCTCGTATTGTCCTGGGGGCCGTTGATCTTGGGCCACGCCCATCCTGAGGTCCTGGCTGCCGTGATCGACGCCGCCCGGGCTGGTACCACCTTTGGCGCTCCGACGGAGCTCGAGATCCGCCTTGCCGAACGGGTGGTGGCGACCTTTCCAGGACTGGACATGGTGCGCTTCGTGAGCTCCGGCACCGAGGCACTGATGAGCGCGGTCAGGCTCGCACGGGCCGCGACTCGACGAAAGCTGATTCTGAAATTCGATGGCTGCTATCACGGCCATGCCGACGCGCTTCTCGCCGCGGCAGGTTCCGGCGTCGCAACCCTTGGTTTGCCAGACTCACCCGGCGTGACCCCGGGAACGGTGGCGGAGACCCTCGTCCTGGCCTATAACGATCTGGCTGTTGTGGAGAACCTGTTCTCAGTGCGTGGGTCGGAGATAGCCGCCGTGCTGGTGGAGCCGGTCGCCGGGAACATGGGGCTGGTGCCGCCTCTGCCCGGCTTCCTCCAAGGCCTCAGGACCGTTACCCGGAAACACGGTGCGCTGCTGATCTTCGACGAGGTGATGACCGGTTGGAGGGTGCACCCCCAAGGCGCGCAGGTGCTGTACCAGGTCACGCCGGATATCACGTGCCTCGGGAAGGTGGTCGGGGGCGGTCTGCCCGCAGCTGCTTATGGAGGGTCCCACGAGCTGATGGAGCTGATTGCCCCCGCCGGCCCGGTGTACCAGGCGGGCACCCTTTCGGGCAATCCGCTCGCCATGGCGGCGGGCCTGGCCACTCTCGAGGTCCTATCTCGCCCCGGCGTGTGGCAGCGGGCGGACGACTGGGCGGATCAGGCCGGTACCATGATTGCCAGAACCGCAGCAAAGGCCGGCGTGCCCGTTCAGGTGCAGCGCGTCGGTACGATGTTTACGACCTTCTTTGCGGAAAATCCCGTCCGGACGTTCGCCGAGGCAAAGCGAAGCGATCGCGAGGCCTACCGCCACTTCTTCCACGCCATGCTGGACGCAGGGATCTACCTGCCGGCCTCGCCCTATGAGGCGGCTTTCAGCTCAGTGGTGCACGGGGAGCACGAGCTCGAGCTGCTGGAGAGCGCGCTCGACACAGCATGGTCTCGGTAGCAGTCATCGGAGCTGGCGTCACTGGGCTGACGGCCGCCTATTGTTTGAAGCGGCTGGGCGCTCGCGTGGTCGTGTACGAGGCCGACCAGCGGATCGGCGGGGTAGTGAAGTCGGTGCGTCAGGATGGATATCTGGTGGAGCTCGGTCCCAGCTCCATGTCTGCCCCCCCTCCTGAAGTTGCTGTCATCCTGAGCGAGCTCGGCCTGGATGCTTCACAGGTGCAGTCTTCGCCGGCTGCGCGAATCAGATATATAGTGAAGCGCGGCAGGCTGCTTCCACTCCCGCTCACACCCTCCGAGCTGCTGACCTCCCGACTGCTTTCCAACACTGCCAAGCTGGCCGTGTTCGGCGAACCGCTGGTAGAATCCAGCGAGTCTCCCGTGGACGAGAGTGTAGCCGGCTTCATCCGCCGGCGGTTCAATCAGGAAGTGCTCGACTACGTGGTGAACCCATTCGTTGCCGGCACCTTCGCCGGTGATCCGGAGCAGCTCTCGGTTCGCCACGCCCTGCCGCAGCTGCACGCGTTGGAGCGCACCCATGGATCAGTCATGCGGGGCTTCTTCAAGCAGGCCAGGGCTCGGCGCTCGCCTGACTCCGAAGCGAAGGCTTCCGGCGGGCTTCTCTCGTTCCGCGGCGGACTCCAAGAGATACCCCAAGCCTTCGGACGCGAACTGCAGACCGAGCTTCGTCTTCGGTCGCCCGTCACCCAGCTGCGGGCCGGTCCGGACGGCTGGACTGTTGGCGCCGCATTCCAGGCGGCCGAGCTGTATGATGCCGTCGTGTATGCTGCACCGGCACATGCGCTGGACGACATCGATCTCGACTTTCCCAGCTCCGAACGCCTGGCAACACTCTCCAGCATCGTCCACCCACCCGTCGCCGTTCTGGCGCTGGGCTTTCGGCGGGACCAAGTAGATCATCCACTCGATGGCTTTGGCTTTCTCAGTCCGGAAGTGGAACGCAGGCGAGTGCTCGGCGCGATCTTCTCGTCCACCCTCTTCCCGGATCGAGCACCGGAAAATCATCTGCTTCTTACTGTGTTTGCCGGGGGAGCTCGGGATCCGGATTTCGTGCAGGTTGATTCGAACACCTTGACCGCTCGGGTGCTCGATGAGCTGCGTCTGCTGCTCGGGATCAGCGGCGAGCCGACCTTGCGGCTGATTCACACATGGCCCAAGGCCATCCCCCAGTACGTGCTGGGGTACGGACGATTCAAGGACATTGCGCAGCAAACTGAGCAGAACAACCGCGGTCTCGTCCTCGCCGGTACTTATCGGGACGGGATCTCGCTCGGGGACGCGATCAGCTCCGGAGAGCGGGCGTCGACACGAGTGGCGAAGCTGCTCGGCATCGGACCCGTCCATGAAAGCGTCACCGCGGTGGAGCGTCGTTGAAATCGTTGCGCTCTCCACTTCGCATTGGTACTCGAGGCAGCGCGCTGGCAGTATGGCAGACCCAGCGGGTGAGCTCGCGGCTGGCCTCAGCCGGCCATCAAACCGAGCGGGTGGAGATCAAGACCACCGGCGACCTTGTTCCTGACGTCCCACTCACCCAAATCGGTGGTCGCGCGCTGTTCACCAAACAGATTGATGATGCCCTGCTCGAGGGTCGCATCGATCTGGCGGTGCACTCGTTGAAGGACCTCCCGACTGAGCTTCCTGAAGGTGTGATCATCGCCGCTGTGGGAGAGCGCGAGGATTCTCGCGATGCACTCGTGGGCAGGGGGCGACTCAGCTGGGCCGAGCTGCCGAGCGAAGCCCGCGTTGGCACCAGCAGCCTCAGACGGCGAGCCCAACTGCTGTTTCACCGCCCCGACCTCCAGATGGTAGACCTGCGAGGCAACGTCGATACCCGTCTCGCCAAGCTCGACAGTCGTCCTGAATGGACCGGGATCGTCATCGCCGCGGCGGGCTTGATCAGGCTTGGACTGGAGCACCGGATCGGCGAACGGCTGCCGGTGGAGGTGATGCTGCCGGCACCAGGACAAGGCGCGCTAGGTGTGACAGTTCGCGCCAACGACGAAGCCGTTGCCGCCGTCGTCCGGAGCGCATTTCACGACTCCACGACCGCCCCGCTTGTAGCCGCGGAGCGCGCATTCCTCCACGCGCTTGGAGGAGGATGTCAGATACCGCTCGCTGCCCTCGCGGTGTGGAAGGGCCGGCAGGCGAGACCACTGCTCCAGCTGCATGGCCGTGTGGTCTCGCCCGGAGGCGAGGGAATGGTCGAGGGACAGGAGCAGGGCATGGTGGACAATGAAGGGGATGCCGCCGATCTGGGTGCGGCACTCGCGGCCCGCCTGCTGAAGGAAGGTGCCGCCGCCATCCTGAGCGAGGCGCGCCAGACCGGGGCACCGGTGGTAACCGAACCCTGATGCTCGAGACCGTAGTGCTCACCGCGTC
>DATADG010000161.1:0-3250 GCA_036258655.1 Gemmatimonadales bacterium
CCGGGCCGCTCAAAGCGGCCCGGCGCGCTTACCCCGTCCCTTACAGATGCGTCGTTTTCTTCTAGTTCTCACCGCTGGATGCCTCCTTGCGAGTGGTCCGGCGGTCCTCAGTGCCCAGGACGCTGCCCCGCCCACGGTCGACAGTATCGTGGTGGAAGGGAACCAGCGACTCACCCCGCCACAAATCATCGGCAGCTCAGGCATCATCGTCCGGCAGCCGATCAATTACCGCGACATTCAGCGGGCCATCACCGCGCTCTTTCGAACCGGTCAGTTTGACGACGTCCTGATCGAGCAACGCAATCTCGGCGAGCGGCTGGTGCTCGCCATCAAGGTGAAGGAACGTCCGGTTCTGGATAGATGGGCCGTGCGCGGCGTGGACCGACTGAGCGAAGGCGAAGTAAAGGGCAGGGTGAACCTGACTGAGGGCCGGCCGCTCGACCGCAACGCGGTAGAACAGGCCAGGGCGGCTATCGACTCCCTCTACAAGAACCAGGGCTACTACGCTTCCAAAGTCAGCGTCGTGCAGCTGACGCCTTCACCGGGCCGGGCGCGCATCGTGTTCGATGTCGACGAAGGCGAACGGGTGGCCATCAGCCAGGTTGTCATCAACGGCAACAAGCACTTTTCCGACAAGGCAGTGGTCAAGCACATGGCCACCCGGCCGGAAGGTTTCTGGTGGTTCCAGAAAGGAGAGTATGACGAGCGGACGGTGGAGGAGGACATCCGCGAGCGCCTCCCCAACTGGTATGCCAATCGGGGGTTCGTCGATTTCCAGGTGACGCAGGATTCTTTGATCTCCGATTCAACCGGGGGCAAGGCGGTCCTGCACCTGACTGTGGATGAGGGTCAGGTATATCGCGTGGGAGCCTTTGACATCCAGGGGAACCGTCGCTTCTCGACGGAAGAGCTGCGATCGCTGTATCCCTTCGGTCCGATTGGTTCGCATGGGCGTCCGCTGGCAGGATCCCGTGCGTTCAGTCGCGCCGAGTGGAATAAAGCGACCGAGACGGTGCAGAAGCTGTACGCAAACAACGGGTACATCTACGCCCAGGTGCAGCCCGAAGAGACCCGCCGGACAGGACCGGGCGGAACGCCGGTCGTAGATTTGCGCTGGAACATCCGGGAAGGGTCTCCCGCAACCATTAACAAGGTCGAGATCGTCGGCAACGATGTGACCCACGAGCGGGTCATCCGCGAAGCTATCGTGATGCTTCCGGGCGATCTCTTTAGTCAGGACCGGCTGATCCGTTCGTATCAGAACATCTCCAACCTCGGCTTCTTTCAGCAGCCCCTGCCCCCGCCGGACGTGAAGCCGGCAGAGAACGGGGTCGATGTAGACGTCATCTTTCGGGTAGAGGAGCGGCGTACCGGGAACATCAACTTCGGCGCGTCGTTGGGGCAGGGCACCGGCGTCGGTGGGTTCCTTGGACTGGAGGAGCCCAACCTGTTCGGCCGCGGGAAGCGGGGAAAGCTCCAGTGGCAGTTTGGGAAAAACATCAACGACTTTACACTGAGCTACACCGATCCCGCCATTCGTGAGAGCAGGATCTCGGGTACGATCTCGCTGTTCGACTCTCGCGCCCGCTACACAATTGGTGATCTGGGCCGTCGGAAGCAAACGGGTGGCAGCATTCAGCTGGGCTTTCCGTTCCTCGGCTCACGGTATACCCGATTTTTCACATCGTACTCCTTCCAGCGCATTCGCTACGAAGAAGGCTCCGCCGATCTCCAGGCTCGCTTTCAATGTCGTGCGTGCACCCGTTCGTCATTCGGCACCAGTCTGGTGAGAGACACCCGGGTCGGCTTGCCGTTTGCCACCGGAGGCTCGATGACGAACATCAGCGGCGAGCTGAACGGCGGCATTCTGGGTGGCACCGGCAATTACCGCAAGATCGACTTGGAAGGCCGCTGGTACACACCACTCGGCAGCCTCGGCGGAGACGGCCAAATGGGAGGCGGCGTCCAGTTCGTTCTCGGTCTGACGGCGAAATCCGGCTTTGTCTTCGGAGATGCCGGACCTTTCTACCACGACCTGTACGCGCTGGGCGGAGTCCAATACGGGGTGCCGTTGCGGGGATACGATGAGTTCGCCATTACCCCCGACGGGTTCGATCCGACCGCGGGCGGCAACAACGCGGCCGGGCCCGAATCCTTCGGAAAGTCCTACGCCGCCTTTACCGTTGAAGCGGGCGCGAGGATCAGTCAATCACTCTATGTGAGCACATTCTTCGACGCCGGGAACATTTACCGGAGCGCCCGGCAGTGGGACCCCACCAGGCTCTTCCGGGGAGCAGGTTTCGGCGCTGCCGTCATTTCGCCACTCGGCCCGATCGGCATCGATCTGGGATATGGCTTCGACCGAGTGGATGAGGATGGCAGTCCCAAGCCGGGCTGGCAGCTCCATTTCAAGCTGGGGAATTTCTTTTAGCAGGAACCCTTTCATCGGGAGTGAAGCATGAAGCTTGTCGTCGTGGGAGTCTGGCTTGCAGCGGCACTGTCGTTTGCGAGCGCCGGATCAGTCGAGGCCCAGCAGCCGGCGCCTGCCAAGATCGGATACGTCAACACACAGGCGATCCTCAAGCAGACACCCGGATACGTCAAGGCCGAGTCGACCTTCACCAGGGAGTTGGCCACGTACCGGGTCGAGGTCCAGAAGCTGCAGGCCAGCCTCGATTCGGCGGCGTCTGACTTCGATCAGCAGTCCGTCATGCTGAGCCCGACGCAGCGGGCCGCCAGACGCAAGGACCTCCAGGCGCAGCAGCAGAAGCTGGAGCAGCGCACGCAGGAGCTGCAGCAGCAGGCTGCCACGCGGGAGCGCGAGCTGCTCGATCCCATCCAGACCAAGGTCAACAGCGTGATCGAAGGCGTGCGCGCCGCCGGCAACTACGCGGTGATCTTCGACGTGAGCGCGCCCAACAGCGGCATCGTCACCGCGGACAAATCGCTGGATCTCACCCAGCGCGTCATCCAGCAGCTCAAGTCGGGCAGCTGATCGCGTGACGCCGGACGGGCTCACCGCGCAGGCGGTCGCCGACCTTGTCGGTGGCCGCCTGCTTGGCGACGGGGAGGTGCGCATCGAATCGATCCGGCCCCTGGATCGGGCCGGACCCGAAGCACTGACCTTCGCGGTGTCCTCCCGCTATGCCGGTGATCTCGGGAACTCCCGGGCCGGTGCGGTCCTGATCCCCGAAGACCTTGCCACAGCCTCGAGTGGACCCCGCACCCGAATCGTGGTGCGCGACCCGTA
>DATADG010000162.1:0-2730 GCA_036258655.1 Gemmatimonadales bacterium
CGCACCTCCGCTGACGGCGCGGGTAGAGCACGGCGGACACCTGTCCGGCAGAACACTGGTAAATCGGGTCCGGGGCCGATCATGGCACGGTCGAGGGAATCGGTAGTTTGGGCAGCCACTGGCCCGGAGGCGGTCACCACTCCTTGACGCAGGACTGTCACCTCATCGGCTGCGCGAATCGCCTCGTCCAGCTTGTGGGTGATCAGTACGGCCGATCCGCCGGAACTTGCAAACCGCCGGATGAGGTCGAGCAGCTCATCGGCTTCCGCTGGTGCCAGCATCGCCGTCGGTTCATCCAGCAACAGGATCCGGGATTCTGCAGCCAATGCCTTGACCACTTCGAGGCGCTGCTTGAGCGCGACCGATAGCCGGCCGGCCCTCACGTCAGGCTCGAGTGGAAGCCCGAGCTCTTCACTGACCGACTGTGCCCGGTTCGAGAGCTCTCGCGGCTCACCGGACCATCCGGCGGAGAGCGCGATGTTCTCGGCCACCGTTAGCGCTGGAATCGCGGTGAAGTGCTGGTGAACCATTCCGATCCCCAGCTTTCTCGACTCACGGGGCGAAGTAATGACTCTCGGTGAGCCGTTCACCCTCACGGTTCCGGCATCCGGGCGCACCAGTCCGTAGGCGATGTGCATCAAGGTCGTTTTTCCGGCGCCATTCTCACCCAGAAGTGCCTGGATTTCCCCCTGAGCGAGCACAAAATCGGCTCCGCGCAGCGCGTGCACGGAGCCGAAGTGCTTCTGGATGCCGGTAAGCTCAAGGACCGGAGCCACTGGGGTCAAAGGCCGGTCGGATGGTCGTGGAAATCCCACTCCAGATCGAACCGCTCGGCCAGGTGCGAGGCCAGCGCCTGAACGCCCAGCGTTTCCGTGGCATAGTGTCCGGCATAGATGAGGTTGATGCCGCCCTCCATGGCATCGAAGTACGTGTGGTGTGGACCCTCACCCGTTATGAACGTATCGACCCCGGCGTCCAGCGCCTGGGCGATCATGTTCCCGGCACCTCCAGTAATAATCCCGACGCGCACTGGTCGCTCGGGTCCACCAGGAATGACAGTGGCACTGCCTTTGAGGCTGTGCAGCACATGATCGAGCTCGAGTGCCAGTGACTCACGCGTCAGGAAACTGCTCGGCGCCTGGCCCCACACTCCCATCTCAATCCCGCGATAGTTCCCGAACCAGCCCTCGACTTCGATTCCTAGGCGTTCGGCCAGCACCGCATTATTGCCCACTTCGGGATGGACATCGAGCGGGATGTGCGCCGCGTACACGGATATGTCATGGTCCAGCAGCGCCGAGAGTCGGCGATATCGCCTACCGGTGATCGGCACGTTTCCATCCCACAGAAGGCCGTGATGCACCAGCAGCAGTGGTGCCGGCTTGCCCGGCTCGAGTCCGGCCACGACGCCGTCGATGGTGGTCTGAGAGGCGTCGACCGCCGCCACAATGCTCCCGACGGCACCGCTATTCGCAACCTGGAGACCGTTTACAGCATTGGCCTCGTCGGGGACCTCTGCGATCCGGAGATACTGGTCGAGGTATTCCGTTATCCGGGCCAGCGGAATGGACACCATGATGTCGGTCAGCCGGCCAGCCGCGTGGCCGAGCGGGCCCGTGCCTCCATGCTGCTGGGACGAGGAGCGGCAACGAGAGTACCCCGGGATATGGAGTCAGCGGCGGCCGACATCCTGGCCTTGAGCCGCGATGGTACGAGACTATCCAGCTCGGGGTCGGGTACGTACTTGACGACCCCGCTGGCCAAGCCGAAGGCCTCAACCCGAGGAACGAATGCACCCCGCTTGACCTGGGTGGCGATAAGAAGGAAGGCCGCCGGAAGGTCGATGACCGCGCTACCTAGGACGTGTCCGGGAGCCAGGCGGGACTGATCAGCATTGGCCCCGAACACGAAGACTCCGGTCGTCTGCTTCACCGCCTGGAACAGACCGAGAGCGGCGGCATCGGCGTTGTGATGGAACATGTCGGCGCCGGCGCTGATGAGCGCCAGGGCAGCCTCTCGGCCGGCAGCGACATCATCAAAGCTGTTTAGGTACACCATGCGCGAATGCACCCCAGGGTTAGTGGCCTTGGCGCCGTTGACCCACCCCTCGTATGCCGCTCGGATCGGAGGTAGCTCGATACCGCCGATGAACCCGAGAATGCCGCTCTTGCTCAGACCACCTGCTACCATCCCCGCGAGATAGCTTGCTTCCTCCAGTCGAAAGATCAGAGGCGAGACGTTCGCACGAGCCCTGCGGCCGGACGTCACCACGAATGCCGTGCGGGGAAACGCAGCGGATACCCTTTCCGCTGCGTCCTGAAACTCGAAGCCGTGGGCGAAAACGAGATGATACCCCTGGGCCGCGTAGGTTTGGAGGGCGTCCAACTGCTCGGCGGGTGTCCGCGCCTCTACGTGGCTGATGTCGACATGGAGTGAATCGCGGATTCTCTGGAGTCCATGGTAGGCGCCAGCATTCCAGGCAGCATCGCCGATCGAACCGGGTGTGACTAGCCCGACTCGCATTACGGCTCGTGGAGCGGCCTCACTGAATGAACACGAGATTAGAGCCAGTATGAAGACAGCATGAGGACAACTGGTGGACTGAGACCGTTTTGGGCGCAGGCGTGCAGGAATTTGCACTGGTCAGGGCGGGAAGGAGCTGGTCAAGAATTTGGTATCCACACACTTAGATGAATTATCAACTATTGTGGGAACTTCCGACCGGCTGGG
>DATADG010000163.1:0-5537 GCA_036258655.1 Gemmatimonadales bacterium
CCACTTCGTCGCCAACAGCCAAGCTGGCGCCCTCTATTGAGGCTATTCGTGCCGGCTGGCCGGCAATCATCGTTGCCGCCCGGGTTCAGAGCCGGTTCCTGGGGGAACTTCTGTCCGCCGTCAAACCGGTGGAGCTCGCTCTCCCCTGGCTCAATGTGGTCATGCGTGAACCCAACCAGCTCTTTGCCGAGCGGCTGGTCCAGGAAGCCGGGAAAGTGGAGGAGATCCTGACGAGGACGCTGGGCCAGCCCGTTCGCCTGAGACTCGTCGGCTCTCAAGCTGAAACTGCCACCGAATCGAAGCCCCGCCGAATCTCGGATTCCAGTATCAAGGCAGACCGACTTCGGGAATTCCGGGCGAAGGACCCCGCCCTCGACACGGCCGCCGATGCGTTAGATTTGGAAATAGTTGATTAACGCTGCGGGCCATGCGCTATGCGCTATTCCGGTGAACGGAGCAGCCCATGGCTCACAGCCCCTGGCGGTTTTGCTATCTCTCTACTCTCCACCAACTTGCGACCATGGCAGGACTACCCGATAGCATGGCAGACCTCCAGCAGCTGTTTCAGCTCGGCCAGCAGATGCAGGGCCGGTTACAGCAATTGCAGACCGAACTGGCCAACCGAACCATCGAGACCACGTCCGGTGGTGGCATGGTAAAGATCACCGCCGATGGGCGCGGCACCGTTCGCGCAGTGTGGATCGATCCTGCCGTGTTTCAGGATCGCGACGCCGAGTTCCTCAGCGATCTCGTTTTAACCGCGGTAGCCGAAGCCCAGCGCCGTGCGGCTGAAATGCTGCAGGCCGAGATGCGCAAAGTGCCCTCCCTGCCGTTTGCCTCCCCGTTCTGACCGGTGAGCGCGATCGAGGAGCTGATTACAGAGCTCGCCCGGCTGCCGGGAATCGGTCGTAAGACGGCACAGCGGCTCACCTTCCATCTGCTGCAACAACCTCCTGAACAGGTCGAGCGGCTCGCATCCGTACTCGCGTCGGTCACTGAGCGGGTACGGCCCTGCCGGGAGTGTGGGAATCTCACCGAGGAGCAGCCTTGTGGTATCTGCCGGGATCCGCGCCGGGACCCAGGTGTGGTCTGCGTCGTGGAGGAACCCTCGACGGTGGCAGTGGTGGACCGCTCCACCGACTTTCGCGGCCGGTATCATGTTCTGGGAGGCCATCTGTCTCCCCTCGAGGGAGTGGGGCCGGAGTCGCTTCGGGTCGATACTCTAGTGCAGCGGGTGCGCGAGGGAGGCATACGTGAGGTCATTCTGGCGACGAACCCATCGATGGAAGGTGAAGTGACTGCGACCTACATCCAGCAGCTCCTGGCCGGCCTCGGTGTGCGAGTGACCCGTCTGGCACGCGGACTGCCGATGGGAGGCGATCTCGAGTATATCGATGGCGTCACCCTGGCCCACGCGCTGGTGGCCCGCCAGGACGTGGGCTGAATGCGCTCACGCGCGTGGGCATTCGCGGGTGGCATGGCGATCGGGTTGACCGGCGGGTGGCTGCTGGCGCAGCAGCGGCTGACCTACCACCGGAGAGATCTGTTCAGCCCGCGGCCCCTTCGCCGGCTCGCCGCCCTGGGCTTCCTGGCCGGCCAGAACGAGGTCGAGACCGTCCGCCTGTTACGCGACTATCTGGCGTGGGAACGCCAGCCGATGCTGCGCCGCCGGGCCGAAGCAATCGTGCGGCGCATGGAAGCCACGCTGGCATGAGGCGGGGGTCATGAGCGGAGCGTCGAGCTGGTCCTTTCGCGAGGATGATTCCCGGCGCATCCAGTCGATTCTCGGCACTTTCCTCAGTGAATCAAACGCGCGGACCGCGTTGATCGTCGATCGCACTGGACAGATGGTTTCTACCGCCGGCGAGACTCCGGCGTTCGATGCCACCGCCTTTGCATCACTCACCGCGGCCGACTTCAGTGCCAACGACCAGCTCGCCCGGATGCTGGGTGAGGCCGAGTTTGGGGCTCTGTTCCATCAGGGCGAGCGGGAGTCGATGTATCTGGCGGATATCGCACGGCGGGTGATCCTCGTCGTGCTGTTCGACAATCGGACCACCCTGGGGTTGGTCAAGCTGCGAGTCAAAAACGCGGTTGTGCAGCTGAATCAGGTGTTCACCGACATGTTCAACCGGGACGGCACCAATGCGCCTGGCGTTGCATCCGAATTTCTGGGCGAGGCGGAAGACGAAATCGACAAACTCTTCGGGTCCTGAGGACACGCCCAATGTCGATGATCAACTACGCCTCACGCGAGATCAACTGCAAGCTGGTGTATTACGGGCCCGGGTTGGGCGGCAAGACCACCAATCTGGAGCACGTCTATAACAAGGTGGCCCCCGCTTCCCGGGGAAAGATGATCTCCTTGGCCACCGAGACGGAACGCACGCTGTTCTTCGATTTCCTGCCGGTGGACCTCGGCACCATCCGCGGCTTCAAAGTCAAGTTCCACCTGTATACTGTTCCCGGCCAGGTGTACTACAACGCATCGCGGAAGCTCATCCTCAAGGGTGTAGACGGGGTGGTGTTCGTGGCCGACAGCCAGATCGAGCGAATGGACGCCAACATCGAAGCCATGCAGAATCTGTACGAGAACATGACCCAGCACGGCTATGATGTCACCAAGATTCCCTTCGCGATTCAGTACAACAAGCGTGATCTTCCCAATGCGGCTCCCATTCCGGAGCTTCAGGCCGCCCTCAACCCAGGCTGGCCGGTGTCCGATCCCAGCAAGCAGCGGGTGACGCCTGATCCGTATCACGATTCGGAGTTCCTGATCCGCCAGGAGAATGGGCAGTGGATCGAACGCGCGCCCTACTTCGAAGCTGTGGCCTTGACCGGCGAGGGGGTCTTTGACACCCTGAAAGCCATCAGCAAGAACGTCGTCAAGACCTTGGGGTAGGTGCGGTCATGTGGACCCTGCCCAACATCATCACGCTGGTTCGTATCTGCTTCACCCCGGTGATCGCTCTCCTGCCCTTCATCGAAGGGTACTGGCCCAAGCTGATCGCGTTCATCATCTTCCTTGTGGCCGCGGTGAGCGACATCTACGACGGACGTCTTGCCCGCAGCAGGAACGAGGTCACTGACCTGGGCAAGCTGCTCGATCCCATCGCGGACAAGCTCCTGCTCTTCGCCACCCTCATCCCGATCTACTGGATCTCACGCCAGCGGCACGACCTCTATGACATTCCCATCTGGGGAAGCATCCCGCTGTGGGTCTGCCTCCTGCTGATTGGCCGCGAGCTGGCCATGACCGGATTTCGGTGGTGGGCCAGTCGGCGCGGCGTGGTCATTCCGGCGGCTGGCGCAGGGAAGCTCAAGACGACAATCCAGAATATTTTTGTTGGCGCAGTCATTCTGTGGTTTGCGTTTCGCGATGCGCGCAAGCCAATGGGATGGGAACACAATCCATATGCGCAGTACTGGAACCAGTTTCACGGCGGGTTCGTTGCCGTCACCCTCGCGTGCGCCGCACTGCTCACCGTCTACTCTTTCGGTCTCTACATCTACCGGAACCGCCGCCTGTTTTCGGACAGCGCTGAGGGGTAGTCGACAGTCGCCGACCGGTGACTAGCGACTAATCAATGAACCTCGAGCTGGTTACCATCGGCACCGAGCTGCTGCTCGGCATGACTGTCGATACCAACGGTGCCGAGATCGCCCGCACCCTGGCCGATCATGGTATCAGGGTGAGCCGGCGCGCATCTGTCGCGGACCAGCCCGATGATATACGTGAGGCGGTGGCGGACGCGCTTCACCGAACCGGCGCGGTGTTGACCACAGGTGGGCTGGGTCCCACCCGCGATGATGTGACTAAGAAGGTCATTGCCGAGCTGTACAAAGCCCCGCTGGAGTTCGACGAATCCGTCTGGTCCGACTTGCTGGCCCGGTTTGCCCGCCTCCAGCGCACTCCTCCCGACAGCAACAGGGTTCAGGCCGAGGTGCCTCGTGGCGCCGTGGTTTTGAGGAACAGATGGGGGACTGCCCCCGGTCTTTGGCTGGAGGGCCCTCCCGGACTCACCATCGTGCTACCCGGCGTTCCCTCGGAAATGAGAAAGCTGTTGGAGCACGAGGTCGTTCCCCGCCTCACCGGCAGAGCAGCCGCTTCTGTCATCCGGTCTCGCCTTGTCCGGACCACCGGCATCCCCGAGTCACTCCTGGCAGAGCGTCTGGGACACATCGAAGAGGAAATTGCTCCGGTAACATTGGCCTACCTGCCGGGCCTGGACGGCGTCGACCTCCGGCTCAGCGCCTGGCAGCTGCCGGCCGATGAGGCCGATCGGCGGCTCCGGTCCGCCGCGGATCTGGTAACGGCCAGAGCCGGGGAGTGTGTCTACGCACAAGAAGACCAGGACCTGGCCGCATTGGTGCTGGAAAAGGCCGGTTCCGAGCGGATCCGGTTAGCTGTTGCCGAATCCTGCACCGGGGGCCTGCTCGGTGCCCGTTTGACCGAAATCCCGGGGAGCTCGGAGGTCTTTGTGGGTGGAGTCATAGCCTACGACAATGCGGTGAAGCGGGAGGCACTCGGCGTCCCTGCTACTCTCATCGAGGAGCATGGCGCGGTCAGCGAGCCGGTCGCCCGGGCCATGGCTCTTGGAGTGGCCCAGCGGTTCGGCGTGGATGCGTCGCTGGCGGTCACCGGCGTCGCCGGTCCCGGAGGCGGCACCGTGTCAAAGCCGGTGGGTACGGTGTGGATCGCTTCCAGTCTTCGGGGTCAACAAGAGGCGCGGCGACTGAATCTCCCGGGCAGCAGGCACGAAATCCGCGCTCGAGCTGTCCAGGCGGCGCTGCACCTGCTTTTTCGGCAGCTATCTCCGGTCAGGTAGTCATAGCTCTGGACATCGGTGCTGGCGACGGTTTGGCTGTTATCTTTCTTCAGGCTTACAAGTGAGTGTTGCACGTGACTAAACAGACTGGCGTACAGAACGATTACGAAAGAGAAGGCGCTCCTATCGACACACCGGCCGGAATGGCAGAGCCGGCCAGTGATCGGGGTCCGAGCGCCGATGGTGGCGATATCGCATCGACTGACATGAGCTCGGAGCCGTCCTCCAGGACCGAGGATACGCAGCCGGTTTTCCGCGGGGGGCAGGATGCGAAACTGGAGGGTGACCTGGCCGAGCTGAAGGACCGGCATCTCCGGCTGGCGGCCGAGTTCGAGAACTACCGGAAGCGCAGCAGCAGAGAACGGGCCGAGCTGGCCGACCGAGCTCAGGCGAGCTTTGTCGCCAAGCTGCTCGATGTGCTGGACGATCTCGACCGTCTGGTCGCGAGCGATCCCTCGACCCCGCTCGCCGCGCTGCGCGAGGGACTCAGCGCTGTAGACCGGAAGCTGTGGAAGGAACTGCAAGACGCTGGCGTGGAGCGGATCGATCCGGTCGGCAGTGCATTCGATCCAGCACTACATGAGGCGGTCTCGACTACCCCCGCTCCGGACGAGGCCAGTGAGCACACGGTGAGCGCCACGTTCCAGCCGGGCTACAGCTTCAAGGGAGCACTGGTGCGGCCGGCCAGAGTCCAGGTGTACTCCGACC
>DATADG010000164.1:0-5882 GCA_036258655.1 Gemmatimonadales bacterium
CCTCTACCAGGTGTTTGACGATCGCCAGTCCCAACCCGGTCCCACCCTCCTCCCGCGAACGGGAGGAGTCCGCGCGATAGAATCGCTCGAACACCCGGGGCAGGTGCTCGCGCAGTATGCCCGCTCCGGTATCCGTTACGCTAATCACTATGCCCTCACCTTCACGCCGGCTGCGGCAGACGATTCGCCCCTCAGCGGGCGTGTGGCGGAGTGAGTTTTCCAGGAGGTTGCACAGGACCTGGCGCACGGCATCGGCGTCGGCGTAGACAGTGGCGGCATCCTCCGGCACCTCCACCGCAAACTCCATCGACTTGATCCGCGCGCCGTCGGCAAGCGAGCTCCAGGCCTCGTGGGCCACCTCGGAGATATCTACCGGTTCGCGCTCCGGCTGCCACCCACCTGCCTCCAGCCGCGCCAGATCCAGCAGATTGTCCACCAGCCGCTGCATCCGGCGGGCATTAGTAAGAATGGTGGCAAGAAAGCGCTTTGTGGTCTCACTGTCCGGCGCATCGGTGAGGAGGGTCTCCGCGTAGCCCGAGATCGAAGTGAGCGGCGTCTTCAGCTCGTGCGATACGTTGGCCACGAAGTCCCGGCGCATTGCCTCCAGTCGGCGGAGATCGGTTAGATCGTGGATCACCAGCACAGCTCCACCCGAAGGCAGCGGCCTGGCGTTCATCAGCAACACCCTGCCGTCCATCTCCAGCTCGCGATCCTGGACCGCTGCGCCCTGGAGCACAGCATCCACCACTTCGCGCGCTCCCTTGACCCGGAACAGCTCTGCGAGCCCGGGCAGGACGTCACTACTGCTGTATCCCAGCATCTGGCGTGCGGCGTTGTTGGCGATCACGATCCGCCCCCGTTCGTCCGCGGCGATCACACCCTCCACCATGGACTCGACCAATGCTGCGGTCTCCGCCTGCTCCCGGCGCAAGTCGCTGAAGCGATCCGCCAGCTGGTGGTGCATCTCGCGCAACGCCTGTACCAGAGAGTCGATTTCCGGTATGCCGGAGCGTGGGAAGCGGGGCGGCGCGCCAGCGGCAATTGCCCGTGCAGCCGAACCGAGCTCGACCAGCGGACGCGCAATGGACCGGCCGGCGGCGAGTGCCAGCAGGCTGCCGATCAACAGCGCGAGCAGGGCCGCACCAGCGACCGCCCGTTGAGCGCGCCCGACGATCTCGTCCACCTGTTCCAGTCCGGCAGCGACACGAACCACCCCGGGCGGCCCGGGAACGGCCACATACAGCATCAGCCGGCCGATCGTCTCGCTCCGGCGGCGGCCAATACCTCGAGCGCCCGACAATGCGGTGCGCACTTCGGGCCGATCGGCATGGTTGTCAATGGATGGGAGCGGGCCGGGTGGGAAATCGCTGTCCGCGACGACCCTGCCATCGCGGTCTATGAGCGTAATGCGGTGGCGCACCTGGGCCGCCAGCCGCCGCACCGCAAGCGGCCATTCAGTCGAGTCTGCCGGGAGCGCTTCCCGGACCAGCCGTGCCTCGCTCTCGAGCGTACGAGCGATGTCGGCCTCGAGATCCCGTCTCAGGGATCCCTCAGCGACCCAGAACAGAATGCCGACGGTGACAACGAGGATCAGGATGGAGCCGAAGACGAGCCTTCGAGCGAATGTCACCGGGCGCGAGCTCCTCGCTCGCCTCCCCGGAGTCGGTAGCCAAACCCGCGGACCGTCTCGATGAGCTTGCCCGCGTCACCCAACTTGGTGCGCAACCGCTGCACGTGCATGTCGACAGTACGCGTCTGGATATCGGGTTGGGCTTCCCAAACGATCTCCAGCAGCTGCGGCCGGGTCTGCACCCGCCCACGTCGTTCGACCAAGGTGAGGAGCAGCTTGTATTCGGTGGCCGTCAGGCTCAGCTCATGGCCATGGAGTGTGGCTCGGTGGGCGGAGCGGTCAATGGAGATCGGACCCGCCGTGATGGTGGACCCGGCGCTGACTGCAGGCGAGCCGAGCCGGCGAAGCAGCGCTCCCACCCGGAGGGAAAGCTCCTGTGGGGCAAAGGGCTTGGTCAGGTAATCGTCGGCTCCGAGAGTGAGACCGCGTATTCGGTCGGTCTCCTCCCGGCGGGCTGTCAGCAGAATGACGCCGACTTCCTTGGTCTCTTCGTGCCGGCGAAGCTCCGTCAGGACATCATATCCGGATACGCCGGGCAGCATGAGATCGAGCACCACGACGTCCGGCCGTTCTTCCCGGGCGGCCTTCAAGGCATCGGGCCCGTTCGCGGCGGTCGAGACCCGGTATCCAACCTTGGCCAGGTGGTAGGCGACGAGCGCGGTGATGTCGGGCTCGTCGTCTACCACCAGAATGCGGTGTGTCATGACGGTGAATGTAACGATTGGCGGTTAGGCGGTCAGGCGGTACGCCCTTCCGGCCGCTCTGGCCTCTCCCGATATTACCACGCCAACCGCCCTGACTCATGTGACCGATACCATAAGAATCTTCGTCAACGCGAGTGTGCTGGACCTGCCTGCAGACGCCGACGTCGCCCAGGCGGTGCGGGCGTACGATCCCAGTCTGGAGGCAGGCCTCGCGGCAGGATCTGCCTACGTCACCGACGGACGGGGGATCGAGATGGCGCTCGACTCCCGACTCACGAGCGGAGCCATTCTTCGTGTCGGAGTGCGAGCCCGGCGGGGTGACGATGCTCACCCGTGAGCTGGTCGAGCGGCTGCCCAAGGCGGAGTTGCACGTTCACCTGGACGGCTCCCTTCGGCCGGATACGATGGTCGCGCTGGCGCGAGCGTCAGGTGTGGTACTCCCGGCGAATGATCCGGAAACTTTACGGCGCTCCATGCGGGTGGATGATGCGAAGGATCTCGAAGACTACCTGCGCCGATACGATCTCACGATTGCCCTGCTGCAAACGCCGGAGTCGGTGGAGCGGGTGGCCTACGAGATGGTGGAGGACGCGGCCCGGGACAACGTGAGATATCTCGAGGTCCGCTACTGCCCGCTCCTGAGCTGCGCCGGAGGGATGACGCTGGACGAGGTGATCGCGGCCGAGCTGAAGGGCTTCGCCAGAGGAGAGCGGGACTTCGGCGTGGTTGCGCGGGTGATCAACTGCTCGCTCCGGCAGTACGACCCCAGTCGGTCTGTGGAGATCGCTGAGCGGTCGGTCGCGTTTCGAGATCGTGGTGTGGTGGCGTTCGATCTGGCCGGCGGTGAGGCCG
This sequence comes from Gemmatimonadales bacterium, assembly GCA_036258655.1. Lineage (GTDB taxonomy): Bacteria > Gemmatimonadota > Gemmatimonadetes > Gemmatimonadales > GWC2-71-9 > CAVVWJ01. Next base: position 3,187 of record DATADG010000164.1, read on the forward strand.
GCCGACCTCCGGGAGTCCACCGCGCAGCCTTCGATGCCGCCGCGCGAGGGTATCTCGGGATCACCGTTCACGCCGGCGAGGCTGCGGGAGCGGAGTCGGTCGCGGAGGCGGTGCACGTGTGTCACGCCAACCGGATCGGTCATGGGACGCGGCTGGGCGAAAGCAGGATACTCCAGGACTACGTGCGCGACCGGCGCATCCTGGTCGAGATCAACATTACGAGCAACGTACAAACCAGAGCTGTCAAACGCGCCGCCGATCATCCAGTGCGAACCTACTTCGACGCGGGAGTGAATGTGACGCTGTGCACGGATGCCTGGCTGATGACCGGAGTCTCCTTGAGCGACGAGTACTGGCTGGCTCACACGGAGCTCGGATTCACCCGTGACGAGATCGACCAGCTGATCGTCAACGGGTTTGCCGGCGCGTTCCTGCCATGGCCCCAGCGCCAAGCCCTGCTTCGGAAAGTGGAGGACGAGCTGCAGGCGCTGCGGTGATCGGCCTCGTGCTGGTGCAGACTGCCGCCGAGCGCATGGCCCAGGCTCAGGCGGGACTGGACACGCCGATCGGGAGCCGGCTGATCGGGCTGCTCGGCATCATGAGCATGATTCTGATCGCCGTGCTGCTGTCCTATGATCGCCGGCGGATCAACTGGCGCCTGGTCGCGACCGGCCTCGGCCTGCAGGCTCTCTTCGGCGTCATCGTCCTCAAGACCGAACCGGGCCGGGTGTTCTTCGACAGCGTAGGCGCGGCCATCACCGGCCTCCTCCGGTTCCAGGAGCAGGGTGCCCGTTTCGTGTTCGGGAATCTGGTGCAGTCCACCGTGCCGGTGGGCGTTCCTGGCCCGAGCGGAGCGATCGACACCAGCGCCGGGTACGTCGCCAGCACCGGAGCGTACTTCGCCTTCAACGTTCTGCCCACCATCATCTTCTTCTCCGCCCTGATGTCGGTGCTGTACTACCTGAACATCATGCAGCTGGTGGTGAAGGGCATTGCCTGGCTGATGCAGAAGACGCTCGGTACCTCGGGCGCGGAGACTTTGTCAGCCTCGGGGAACATCTTTCTGGGTCAGACCGAGGCTCCCCTCCTGATCAAGCCGTTTGTCAGTACCATGACCCGGTCCGAGTTGATCACCGTTATGATCGGGGGCTTTGCTACTGTTGCGGGTGGAGTCATGGCGGCCTACATCGGCATGCTGAAGGGGGTCTTCCCCGACATTGCCGGACACCTGCTCGCTGCCAGCGTGATGAATGCGCCGGCGGGCCTCATGCTTTCGAAGATCATCCTGCCGGAAACCGAAGTCCCCGTGACGAAGGGCTCGCTCCGAATGGAGCTGGAGAAGACCGACTCGAACGTGATCGAGGCCGCCGCCAGTGGCGCCGGACTGGGCGTGCAGCTCGCCATCAACGTAGCCGCGATGCTGATGGCGTTCGTCGCCCTGGTAGCCCTGATCAATTATGGCTTCGGCTGGCTGGGTGGTCTCGTGGGCGTGCCGGAGCTGAGCCTCCAGTTCATTTTGGGCCAGATCCTGCGTCCCCTGGCGTGGGTCATGGGAGTGCCCTGGCAGGATACCGCGTATGTCGGCGGCCTCATCGGTCTCAAGACCACGTTGAACGAGTTCATCGCATACGCTCAGTTCGGCGCCGACCTGGGTCGTGGGATCGAGCTTCAGCCTCGGAGCGCCATCATCCTTACCTATGCCCTACTCGGGTTTGCGAACTTCTCCTCCATCGCAATTCAGATCGGCGGTATCGGTGGTCTGGCCCCGGAGCGCCGGAGCGAGATCGCCCTCTTTGGGATCCGGGCCATGATCGCGGGCAATCTGGCCGCATTCATGTCGGCCTCGCTCGCCGGAATGCTGGTGTGAAGGAAGCGGGGCAGTGGAGCAGCGAGGCGGTGTCCCAAATCGCAAACGGGGACAGCGGGACAGCGGGACAGACCCGGAAGCGTGATCTGAGTGATATAGACGCGGCGGCGGCGGCCATCCGCGATCGCGCAGGTGACAGGTCGCCGCGGGTCGCGGTTGTCCTTGGCTCAGGGCTCGGTTCGCTCGTCGAGCAGTTTCAAGACCCGGTCCGGATTCCATACCAAGCGGTACCCGGATTCCCCGAAAGCACAGTGGCAGGGCATGTCGGCGAGCTGGTGATCGGGCGGTTCGCCGATAAGGAAGTCCTGGCTCAGAACGGCCGCTTTCACCTGTATGAGGGCCATGATGCCGCCACTGTCGCGCTGCCGGTTCGCGTCTTCGCCACCCTGGGAATCGAGATTCTGCTGCTGACTAATGCTGCCGGGGGCATTCGCCGAACCTTCTCCTCGGGCGTGGTCATGCTCATGGCCGATCATATAAACCTCACCTTTCGGAACCCGCTGATCGGACCGGTTGTCGATGGGGAGGAGCGATTCCCGGACATGTCGCAGCCATACGATTCAGGGCTGCGCATGCTGGCGCGGCAGGTAGCCCTGGAGCGGGGAATCGACCTCGAGGAAGGGGTGTACGCCCAGGTGCTGGGTCCGAGCTATGAGACACCTGCCGAGATCAGGATGCTAGATCGACTCGGCGCGGATGCAATCGGCATGTCCACCGTCATGGAGGTAATCGCGGCGCGGGCCCGCGGTATCCGCTGTCTCGGATTCTCGGTGATCACCAATCCTGCCGCCGGCATGTCACCTCGAAAGCTGGATCATGCTGAGGTGCT
>DATADG010000165.1:0-9980 GCA_036258655.1 Gemmatimonadales bacterium
ACATCCAAATCAGACACCGACCGATGCCTTTGCCGCCGGCCGGCTCTTGCGATCGGTCAGATACTTCTCGACCGCAATTGCCGCAGTGGTCGCGTCACCAACCGCAGTCGTGATTTGACGAGTGAGCTGGGCCCGTACATCGCCGGCCGCGAAGAGTCCCGGAATGGACGTCATCATTCGGTCATCGGTGATGAGATACCCGCTGGGGTCGTGCACCACATGCTGCTTGACCAGTCCGGTGTTAGGCCGGAAGCCGATGAACACGAACGCGCCCGTCGCGGCAAGGGAGGATGTTTCGCCGGTAGTGGTATCCACCAGATCGATTGTATGCAATCCCGCAGGTGTGCCCTTGAACTCGCGCACTCGCTTATTCCAGATCACCTCGATCTTCGGATTGGCGAAGAGCCGCTCCTGAAGAATCTTCGAGGCCCGGAACTGATCTCTCCGGTGAATGACATACACCTTTTGCGCATAACGGGTCAGGTAATCGGCCTCCTCGACGGCGGCATCTCCACCGCCGATGACCGCGATAGTCTCGCCTTTGAAGAAGGCTCCATCACACACGGCGCAGTACGACACTCCTCGACCGGCATACTCCAGCTCGCCCGGTACCTCCAGCTTGGTGGGCGTGCCGCCGGCAGTCAGAATCACTGCCGGTGCTTCATACTTGTGGCCCAGGGACGTCGTTACTTCGAAGACACCGTCACCCCGGCGTGTGATCGCATCTACGGTGTCCTGCCGGATATCGGCACCGAACTTGACAGCGTGCGCCGTCATCAGCTGGGCCAGTTCACGGCCGAGAACATGGTCAAATCCCGGGTAGTCGTCGATCCATTCGGTGTTGAGGAGCTCTCCACCGGGAATCCCCCGCTCGAGGAGCACCGAACGAAGCATGCCCCTGCCGGCATAGATGGCGGCGCAGAGACCGGCAGGTCCGCCGCCTACGATGATGACATCCAGCTCCTCGCTCGAGGCCATGCCCTTCTCCGTTCAGGTGTGCATCAAACTTCCAGAATATAGAACGTCTGGGGGTTCCTGGGCGTTCCGCTGTTCGTTGAGAGCTGTGGCCTACGGGCTAGCGACCACCGAGCCTAAATGCAGGAGATTGACGGCGCCGTGGCAGCTCGAGATTGTCCCGACCACGACGTCGATGGGAGAGCCGGACGATCCCGCCGATGCGACTGTGGCGTCACCGGCAAGAACGGCGGAGACGTCAAACATGCCTACGCCGAACACGCGGTGCTGGCAGATGAACAGCACGGGCCCGGTGGTGGGATTCAGACGGTCGAGACGTCGGGTGAGACCCGCCATTGCATCCGCCATCTCCCACGTGCGGGGAGCTCTGATAACGGGACACGTTGCCGGTTCGATGCAGTGCGTGGGGCACGTCCAATCGGCATACGAAACGAAGCGGGTGCCGTCGGGCGCGGCAACGTCGTAAGGAGTCCCAATGGCAGCTGAGACAGGGCGGGTTTCCACCGGGCGAGCCGGCCAGCGTTTTCTCGCCTGCCGGACCAGCCATTCATACATCAAATGGGGCATCAACGGCGAGGGTACGATCGCATCGGGGCGGTCAGGAGAGGATGGTTCGGCCTTCGCGAGAAACTGATCGAAAAAGTCCGACCAGTCCTGCACGATGAATCGGCAGGTGTCGTCGGTTCCGAGCTCCTGAGCGGCCTTACACCGCCGGTCACGATCGACGATCAACAGCCGCCGATACTCGGCTTTCCCACGCTCAGCTGCACGCATCAACTGCTCGGCGTAGAAGGTGCCGTAGCAGCCGCCCCCCACGATCACGACATCACCGAGGGAAACTCTATCGATTGAGGCGTCCACCGTCGACAACCAGCACCTCCCCGGTCACATAGTCGCCTCCCTCCAGCAGAAACATTAGTGCCGCTATCACGTCGGCAGGGCTTCCCAAACGGCGCAGTGGTGTCGAGCGCACCAGTCGCTCGCGTTCCTCTGCACTGTAGTCCTCCGGGACGAGCACGGCCCCGGGTGCAATGGCATTGACCGTCACCTCGGGAGCGAGGCTCAGTGCGAGCACCTTTGTGAGCATCACCACACCAGCCTTGCTGATGGAATGGGCGACGAACCCGGTCCACGGCTCCAGTCCGGCCAGGTCGGCGAGGTTCACCACCTTTCCTTTTGAGGCACGCAAGGCAGGAGCCGCTCCCTGAGTGCAGAAGAAGACCGATCGAAGGTTGAGATCGAGAATCGAATCCCACTGTTCCGGAGTCGTCTCATCGAATGTCAGCCGGTGCATGACGGCTGCCGAGTTAACCAGAACATCCAGGTGTCCGAACTCGGCGACCACCCGCCCGGGCAACGCGTGAGCAGCGGTGGGATCGGTGAGATCAGCGGCGAAGCAGGCAGCACGACCGCCCTGTCGGTGTATGTCCCGAGCCAGCTCCTGGGCGCCCACAGCAGAGGCGTGATGATGGATGCCGACCACCATGCCGCGCTCGGCGAGCGCCCGGGCCAGGGCGCGGCCAAGCCGCCGCCCGGCTCCGGTGACCAGGGCGACCTTGCCGGCAAGATTCATCAGACGCTGAGCGGTTTTACGCTGGCCGGAGCAATGGGAACGATCTCACCCGTAGCCGGCGAGGCCGGACTGGCCAGCGACATGATGCCGCCGGTAATCTCGTCCATCTCGACATACTGGGCGTCGCCGTCGCCGAGGGCAGCCACGTTGTCGGACGTTCGGACCATAGCGGGAGCAATCGCATTGACCCGGACGTGTCGGTCGCGCAGCTCGAGAGCCAGACTCCGGGTGAAGCCAGCTACTCCTGCTTTGGCGGCGCTATAGACCGCCAGAGACGGCTGCGGCTGGAAGTACGCAATAGAGGCGATGTTGATGATGCAGCCCCGGGTGCGGGTCAGCGCCTCGATGGCCGCCTGAGAGACCAGCACGGCGGTCTTCAGATTGATCGCGATCTCGCGATCGAAGTCCTTGACCGTGATGGCGCTGATCGGGCCATACGTGGTGAGTCCACCGGCCACGTTCACGACGACGTCGAGACGGCCGAAATGCTTGAGCGCCACTTCCACGGCCAGCGCGGCAATATCGGGCTGGGTCAGGTCGCCGGCACAGGGTCTTGCCTCAACTCCCTGGGCTGCGAATTCGCGGACTCGTTCGGCCACACCGACCGCGTTCAGATCGCAGGCCACAATCTTTGCTCCCGCCCTTCCGAACGCGAGCGCCACTGCATTGCCGATCTGTCCGGCGCGGCCGACGCCGGTGACCAGCACGACCTTATCGCGGAACTCTGAATGTCGCGCGCTCATTGCTCAAACATGCTCCAGAACGATGTCCGCGCCCGGTGCCCCGGCCTGGCTATACAGCACACGGCCATCCCGCTCAATCAAATACACCGAGCGGGCAATACCCTGGCCATCAGGCTTCAGTGCACCGTAAGCACGGCTGATCTGCAAGTCGGGGTCGGACAGCAGTGGGAACGGCAGCTTCAGCGTGGCGGCGTAGGTGGCATGACTCTCAGGCCGCGCAGGATTGACTCCGAAGGGCCGGATGTGGTGCCTCGTATAAGACTGAATCTCGTCGCGCACGGCGGAGAGTTGTCGGTTTCAGCCCGGAGTGTTGTTGCCGGGATAGAACACCAGGAGAACGCGCCCGCTCTTCAAGAGCTCGGACAGACGGTAGGTGCGTCCGTCCGATGCCTGGGCTTCGAAGTCGGGGGCCTGGGTGCCTGGCTGCAGAAGTGTCATGATGCGGCAGCTTTCAGAGAGTTCTCTCGAAATTCATCCATCCGATCCAGCCACTCCCGGGGAACGCGCTGTGATCCAAGTGTCCCATGGGTACCGGGCTCTGGATCGCCATGCCAGTCACTGCCCCCGGTCCGCAGGAGGCTGAGCTGAAGCGCCAGGTCGGTCAGCCTCGAACGCAGGTCGGGATCGTGGCTGGGATGCCGGGTCTCCACTGCGTCCAATCCTTCCGCTTTGAGCCGTTCGAGCACCGTCCGGGTCCCATGTTCCTTGAGATGGGCCACCGAGAGCACTCCACCCGCAGCGTGAACCACCTCTGCCACTGCCTGGAACGTCGGAAGCGACTTCTCAACGAATGCAGGTTTGCCTCGTCCAATGAACCGGTCGAAGGCGTCGCCCGGATCGGCTGCTCCTCCATGTCGCACAATTGCGCGAGCGACGTGCGGCCGTCCCACGGCCCCGCCGGCAGACTCCTGAAGGACGCTCTCAAATGGCAAATCGACGCCCAGGCCCTGAAGGCGGCGAACCATTTCCTCGGCTCGACGAACCCGGTCGGCCCGGCAGCGCTCCAGAAATCGCTCCAGGTTCTCTGATCGGGCCGGCAGATAGTAGCCGAGCACGTGCATCTCACCCCATGCAGCCGCAACCGAGAACTCGCAGCCGGCGATGACCCGCACCCCGTATCGATCCCCTGCCGCAAGCGCCTCGGGCAAGCCGGCCAGCGTATCATGATCGGTGAGCGCGACCGCCTGCAGTTTCGCGGCGCTGGCCCGCTGAACGACACCAGCGGGTGGTACACTCCCGTCCGACGCAGTGGAATGGACGTGGAGGTCTATCAGCTCCTCGCCAGAATCGTCCGGCTTCAGCGCTGGTATCCCATTTCGGGCGCAGTCCACGACGGCTGAGAGTGACGGAGGAGCTCACGGAGCTCCTGATCACTCAGCTGGGCCAGCGAAGTCTCGCGGCTCTTCGCACCCAGTGGACTATACCGCACCACCCGTTGCTCACGTTGCGCGCCGGTGCCCCTGCTGAAGATCAGCCCGAACTCGTCTTTCACGTACTGGGTGACCCGGCCACTGACGGCCACCTCCCACTGCTCCCCATCTACCTCGATCACGCGGCGCGGCATGTCAGGTACCGCTCTCCGGAAATTCCTGCAATCCGGCTTTCACGTCCGCCATAAAGCGGTCCGCGTCCGCGCCGTCAACTATCCGATGATCAAATGCCAGCGAGAGCATGCCCTTGGTCCGTATGGCAATCATGTCCGTTCCGTCCACCGTGATCACCGCCGGTTGTTTTTCGATGCTACCCACGCAGAGTATGGCTACCTGGGGCTGATTGATGATCGGAGTGCCGATCGCCGATCCGAACACGCCGGGGTTGGTGATGGTGAATGTGCCTTTCTGTACCTCATCGGGACTCAGCTTCTTGGTCCGCGCCCGTTCCCCGAGATCGTTGATGGCGCGGGCGATACCCAGCAGCGACAACTCATCGGCGTGCTTGATCACAGGGACGATGAGTCCCCAGTCGAGCGCCACTGCGATGCCGATGTTGACGTCCCTGCGATACAGCGTGCTCTCTCCCGATACCGCCGCGTTCAGCACTGGATGTTTGCGGAGGTTGTCGGCGACAACTTTAGTGATAAATGCGAGATAGGTGAGGCTGACTCCGCGGTCGGCGTATTCCTGCTTCTTCCGGGCACGGAGCTGCGCCACACGTGTGTAGTCGATCTCGAAAATGGTGTTGACGTGTGGGGAGACCCGGCGCGACATGACCATGTGATCCGCCGTGAGCTTCCGAATCCTGGACCACGGCTCGATGCGGTCGCCCTCCCAGGGGTCGACTGTCGCTGCAGCAGGTAGCGGGGCAGAGGGGCCGCGCGGCTGCGGGGCTGCGACCGGACGGTCAGTGGGTGCAGGCTGGACTGCCCCGCCGCCTCCCTGCCCGCCCGCCCCTATGTAGCTGAGGATGTCGTTTTTCGTCACCCGCCCGGCCAACCCGGTGCCCGGAATAGCGCTGATGTCTACGTTGTGTTCGGCGGCCATCTTGCGAACCAGCGGGGTGGACTTCCGGCGGAGACGTTCCTCGGCTGTCTCGGCGGCGCCATTGCCCCCGGTCGAATCGCTGACCGACCGGCTCTCGGACACGGCCGCGGGCCGTGCCTCCTGAGGTTCGGCGGTTCCGGCCACGGACCCGGTTCCACCATAGCCGCTCTTCGGGGGAACAGCGGGTGCCGGCGCTAGCGGCGCAGGAGGTGCACCGGCCGGGGTCGCCGGCTTTGAAGGAACCGGTGCGCCGGGGGAAGGCGCGGCCGGAGCCTTGGGCTTCTCGGCCGCGGCACCGGCCTCAGTTTCGATGCGCGCGACGACGGTCTGCACCGCAACCGTCTCGCCCTCCTGTACCAGGATCTCCGCCAATGTGCCCGCGCCGGGCGCGGGAATCTCGGCGTCTACCTTATCGGTCGAGATCTCGAAGATCGGCTCGTCACGCTGTACCGGCTCACCCACCTTCTTGATCCACCGAGAGAGCGTGCCTTCGGCAATCGATTCGCCCATCTGGGGCATTATCACGTCTATTTTCGCCATGTCGAACTCCTGCGGATCGCTATGGGCTATTCGCTATTGCTGCGCCGAAAGTCTCACCAGCGTCACGGTCTGGCTCGAGCTCTGACCGTCAGCCCATAGCCCATAGCCAATAGCCAACATTAATACTTCGCCAGCCACCTGGCTGCTCGTACAATATCCCCCACCTGCGGCAGCACGAAATCCTCCAGTTGTGGCGCGTACGGCAGCGGCACATCGTGGGCGGCTACCCGTTTGATAGGCGCATCCAGCCATTCGAAAGCCAGATCATTGATCCGAGCCGCAATCTCGCCGGCCACACCGCCGGTTACTGTGTCCTCGTGCACGATGAGCACCCGGTTGGTTTTCCTGACTGTCGCGGCAATGGCCTCGTCGTCCATCGGGAGCAAGGATCGAAGATCGATCACTTCAACCGATAGTCCATCGTCTCGCTCCAGCTGATCCGCTGCCTCAAGTGCCTTCCAGACAGTGGCGGCATACGTAATGATGGAGAGATCCCTGCCCTCCCGTGCGATCCGCGCCTTCCCGATCGGAACCACGTGATCGCCCCCCGGCAGATCTTCCTTGATGCGTCGGTAGAGATACTTGTGCTCGAAGAAGAGGACGCAGTCGTCATCTCGGATCGCCGCCTTGAGTAACCCCTTCGCGTCACTCGCGGTAGCCGGATACACGATCTTGAGTCCGGGAGTGTGCAGAAACGCAGCCTCCGGATTCTGGGAGTGAAACGGGCCCCCGCGTACATAGCCGCCGCTCGGGCCGCGAACGACCATGGGACAGGCGAGGAACGCGCGGTACCGTGCCGTCGCGACGTAGTTGGTGAGCATATCGTACGCGCAGGAGATGAAGTCGATGAACTGCATCTCGCAGACCGGCCGCATGCCCATATGCGCCGCTCCCGCTGCCGCGCCAACGATCGCCGCCTCGGAGAGTGGGGTATCGATGACCCGGTGTTCACCAAAGCGCGCCTGCAGACCCTCGGTCACTTTGAACGCGCCACCATACGCGCCAATGTCCTCACCCAGGCAGAGGACATCGGCGTCCCGCTCCATCTCCTCGAAGAGAGCCTGGCGGATGGCCTCCAGGTAGGTAGCCTCAGCCATCGTGGGTGCCCCAGCTCGCAGGGCGCTCATGCGCTTCTACCGCCGAGCGGAGACCTCCACGATACCAGAGCTCTGGTGCCTGTGGCGGATCGGCATAGACGCCAATCAGCGCGTCTCTCGGGTCGGGTGGGGGAGATGCCTCAGCTTCATCGGTGGCACGGTCGATCTCTGATCGCACCCGACTGTCGATCTCTTGCAACTCAGTCGCAATGAATCCATGCCGGGTGGTAAGCTCGGCGATATACCGGTCCAGCGGATCGTTCTCACGAGCCCAGCGCTCGATCTCGCCCGGTGGGACATACGACTGATTGTCGTGCTCCGCATGCCCCTTGCGGCGATAGGTGATCAGCTCGATGAGCGTCACTCCTCCGCCGGCTCTCGCCCGGTCCACCGCTTCCTTGGTGACCTGATAGGTTGCCAGGACGTCATTCCCGTCCGCTCGAGCACCAGGCACGCCATATCCAATCGCTTTGTCCTTGAAGCTCGTGCAGGCGGTCTGTTTGCTGGTCGGAGTGGAATAGGCATAGCCGTTGTTCTCCACGACGATCACCAGAGGACAGCGTTGGACAGCGGCGAAGTTGATCCCCTCGTGGAAGGCGCCGGTCGAGGTCGCGCCATCACCCACATAGACCAGACCTACGCGCTGCTGACCTCGCAGCTTGAAGGAGAGCGTTACCCCCGCCATTACGGGCACCATGTCTCCCAAATGGGAGATTTGGCCGATGAATCCGCGGACCGTATCACCGAAGTGGATGTTGAGCTCGCGTCCTCGTGTGGGGGAGTCGCCCTTGGCCATATACTGGCGCAGGATCTCGACCGGCGTGGCGCCCTGCACCAGCATTGAGCCAAGGTTCCGGATCAGAGGTGAGAGAACATCGCCTTTCGAACGGTCCAGTGCGTAGGCGGAGCCTACGGCATCCGCTTCCTGGCCCAGCGAGCGGAAGAGTCCCCCCACAACCTTCGTCTGACGGTAGAGGTTGACCAGTCGCTCTTCGAGCGTGCGAGTGAGCCGCATGTAGTAATACAGCTCGAGGAGTTGATCCCGATGCAGTCCCGCGGCAGCGGCGGGAAAGCTCGTGTGGGACGCCGATGTGGCAGACCTGCGCGTGTGAGTGGATTCGGCCATGAGGTGGGTCGCCGGCTACCTGCTCTGCAGAGCATCGAGTACGAGCGCCGTCATGGCCCGTACCCCGACCGGGATCGCTTCGTCATCCGCTCGGAACGTCGGTGTATGGTGTCCGCCCGACGTGTTCCCCCGACGAACGGCACCGAGCTTGAAGTAGAAGCTGGGCACCTCACGCGCGAAGTAGGAAAAATCCTCGGCGCCGGTTTCCGGGGGAACAATGCCGACGTTCTCGGCACCGACCACTCGTTCGAGCACCGCGCCAAAACGTGCCGCTAACGCGGTGTCGTTGACGGTCACGGGGATCGTCTCCTCGAACGTAAGCTCGTGCTTCGCACCGGCTCCAGCCGTGACCCCCGCGAAAATCCCCCGCATTCGATCCTTTATCAGCGTGGTGATCGAGTCATGGAAGGTCCGGACGGTCCCTTCCAGATGGGCTTCGCCGGCGATGATGTTGCGGCGGTCGCCTGCCTGGAAGACACCTACGGTGACAACCGCCGGCTCGAAGGGAGAGAGGGTTCGGGACCGAATGGTCTGCAGCAGGTCGACGATCTGGGAAGCGGTCACGATGGCGTCGATGCCGAGATGAGGTGTGGCGCCGTGGGCCTGCCGGCCGATGACACGCGCGCGCCAGGAGGTTGACGCCGCGTACTGAGGGCCCGGTGTGTAGGAAATTTTCCCAACCTGTTCCCAGTCGCCGGCTTCATCAGGAGGATCGCCGTTGGCATGCAGCGCAAGGATGACCTGTGGCTTTGGATCGCGGAGCGCTCCCTCGGCAATCATGAGCTTCGCTCCGCCCTGCTCTCCTGGCGGGGCTCCCTCCTCGGCGGGCTGGAAATAGAACACGACCGTTCCGGGCAGTCGGCTGCGAGCCCGGCTCAACACCTCCGCCACGCCGAGTGCTACAGTGACATGAATGTCGTGCCCGCACGCATGAGAGACGCCGGTGGTGCGGCCCAGGTACGTGGTGGTCTCGACCGACTTGAAGGGAACATCGGTACGCTCGGTGACGGGGAGCGCATCCATGTCGGCCCGCACACCCACCGTGGGTCCGGGCTGAGCCCCGCGAAGGACCCCGATAACCCCGGTCTTTGCAATCCCGGTTCGCACCTCGAGGCCGAGCCGGCGGAGCTCACGCGCTACCAGCGCGGCGGTTCGTGTTTCCCGATTGCTAAGCTCCGGGTGACGATGAAGGTCGTGACGAATCTTGGTCAGTGCAGGCGTCACCTGTTCCGTCGCGGTACGCACGTCGGCGTCCTGCATCTGCGCGATGAGGCTGACCGGTGCAGTCAGGACCGCACCTGTCAGCCACACAGACCGCCATGTCACCGCCTGCGCCTCACGCCTTAACCGCGACTGGCCGACGCGCGCCGGCTGCGTGTGGCTCCGTCTCAATCCGCATGCCGTAGAACGAGCGGTAGATGAATACTATTGCCGCCACGAAGAATG